>NZ_DASTTN010000470.1:0-6901 GCF_035760125.1 Flavobacterium sp. | reverse complement strand
TTTCACGAGATCTGCTTCGTTCGCTTCAAATTTGGCCTTGAAAATATTGATGGGATTTCTTGTTCTATATTTCACATTGGTTTTTTTAGCATTGGGAATAGGGGCTTTTTATATTCTTAGGGAAATGAAATTGGATCCATTAGTTACCATAAACAAGTTTTTGGTGTATTACTTTTTGATAGATTTGATTGTCAGGCTTTTGCTGCAGGCAATTCCGGTCATGAATATTCGACCGCTATTGATCATGCCTTTCAAACGGCCAATCATTGTGCATTTCTCGTTAGGGAAGACCATGTTGTCTTTTTTTAATCTAGTGCATGGTTTTTTCTTTCTTCCTTTTAGTGCGGTTTTAATTTACGAAGGCTACGATGCAATTAGTGTATTGCTTTGGTTGACGGCTCTTTATTCTATCGTTTTTGCCAATAATTTCCTGAATATTCTGTTGAATAACAAAGACAATTTATTGGGAGTTTTTATAACTATTGTTGTGATTTTGGGAGGTTGTCAATATTACAAAATCTTTGATATTACTAATTATGTTTACCCATTTTTTGAAGCGTTATTCCACACCAAATGGGTTTTTATGATTCCAGTTCTAGTTTTAGCTGGATTGTATTTTTGGACTTATAATTATCTAAAAGGCGATTTGTATTTGGACGCAGGACTATCTTCCAAAAATGATATTGCTAAAACCGAGAATTTAACTTGGTTAAACCAGTTTGGAACTTTAGGAACGTTTTTGAAAAATGACATTAAATTAATCAAAAGGAACAAACGCTCTAAAACTACAGTTGGTTTAAGTATCATGTTTTTATTTTATGGTTTAATATTTTTCAACAGTAATTCGCATCAACCGCCAGTGATGCTAATTTTTGCAGGAATATTTGTTTCAGGGGGATTTTTATTCACGTTTGGCCAGTTTGTTCCGAGTTGGGACAGTTCGTATTACCAATTGATGATGACACAAAATATTCCATACAAAGGCTATTTGAATTCAAAATGGTGGCTGATTGTTATTGGCACTGTTGTTTCGACTATTTTGGCTTCCTTTTATTTGTATTTTGGATGGCAAGTGTATCTTACTATTGTTGCAGGAGCCATTTATAATATTGGGGTGAATTCACATTTAGTATTGTTGGGAGGCGCTTTTACAAAAACGCCTATAGATTTATCGATGTCGAAAGGTGCTTTTGGTGACAAAAAAGCCTTTAATGTAAACACTATGTTGCTTTCTATACCCAAATTAGTTCTTCCATTAGTTCTATATTGGTTGGGATCTTATATCATGAACCCAAAATTGGGACTGGCTTTTGTGGCATTAGCAGGTTTGTTAGGGTTTATGTTTAGAAACACCGTTTTTTCAATAATAGAAAAAATTTATAAAAAAGAGAAATACAAAACTATCGCAGCTTACAAACAGAAGGCTTAATAAAATCACTTTTTAAAGTCTTTAATTTAAAATCTATTATCTAAAAATTCACAATTATCATGATACAAGTTAATAACCTTTCCAAAGAATATAACGGGACAACCGTATTGAATATAGAATCATTAGAAATTCCAAAAGGACAGAGTTTTGGATTAGTGGGAAATAACGGCGCAGGAAAAACAACTTTTTTCAGTTTGTTGTTGGACTTAATTCAGCCTACAACCGGGCATATTTTAAACAATGAAATTCAGGTGAATACTAGTGAAGACTGGAAACCTTTTACGGCTTCTTTTTTGGATGAGAGTTTTCTAATAGGATACTTAACTCCCGAAGAATACTTCTATTTCATTGGTGATTTGAGAGGACAAAACAAAGCCGATGTTGATGCGTTATTGACTCGATATGAAGAATTCTTCAATGGTGAAATTCTTAAAAATAAAAAATACTTACGCGATTTATCCAAAGGAAACCAAAAGAAGGTGGGAATCATCGCCACATTAATAGGGAATCCAGAGGTAATTATTTTGGACGAACCTTTTGCCAATTTAGATCCGACAACGGTAAATAGATTAAAAAAAATTATCAAAGAATTGGCGGATAATCCAAATATTACTGTTCTGGTTTCTAGTCATGATTTGCAGCATACTGTTGAAGTTTGTGATCGAATTGTTGCATTAAACAAAGGGGAATTGGTAAAAGATATGCCAACTACAAAAGAGACACTCCAAGAATTGGAATTGTTTTTTGCGGTTTAAATTTATATATTTCAAAAAGAAACGTATTTTTACAAGTCATTATACTAAAATACTTTTTTATAAGTTTAATGATTTAAACGTTTACCCTTGAATAGCAATACATTTAAATACTTTTTAGCCGTATTATTTTTATCATTTTTGATAGCCTGTTCTACCAAGAAGGATACTTTTTTGGCTAGAAATTCCCACGCTTTGAGTACAAAACTCAACATACTGTACAATGGCCAAATTGCTTTAGATAAAGGGGTAAAAGGGATAAATGACAACACTGTAGAGAATTTCTGGAAACGTTTACCCGTGGAGAAAATGCAAGTCAGTGATGATGTGCCCGTTGACGGGAAAACCAAAAATTCCGATTTTGAAATTGCGGAAGCCAAGGCAACCAAAGCCATCCAAAAACATTCCATGAATATTGGTGGTCGAGAAAAAAACTATCAAATTGATGAAGCCTATTTATTGCTAGGAAAAGCGAGATATTATGATCAAAGATTTATTCCTGCTTTGGATGCTTTTAATTATATTCTTTATAAGTATCCCAATAGCAGCAATATTTATGATGCCAAAATGTGGCGTGAAAAAACAAATGTCCGTTTGGGGAATGATGCTTTGGCCATAAAAAACACCTCAAAACTCATTAAGGATAACGATTTAAAAAAGCAGGAATTTGCAAATGCAAATGCCATTTTAGCAAGTGCATTTTTGAATATCGAAGAAAAAGACAGCGCTATCGTTAAGCTAAAATTGGCGAATGACTTTACCAAAATTCATGAGGAAAAAGAGCGCTATTCTTTTTTGTTGGGACAATTGTATGAAGAGGTAGGACAAAAAGACAGTGCTATCTATTTTTATCAAACTGTTATTGATATGAATAGAAAAGCAGAAAGAAAATTTGTTATTCAGGCTTACGCCAAAAAAGCGAAACTCAATAATTATCAAGGTGAGGATTATGATTTATTTGTAAAAAAATCCAAAAAAATCATGGAGGACAGAGAAAATAGGCCGTTCTTGGATGTGATTTATCATAGTATTGGAATTTTTTATGATAATAATAATCAGAAAGAATTGGCATTGGATTATTACAATGCTTCTTTAGATGCCAAATCTAAGGATCCTTATTTGAATGCGTCTAATTATAGAAATATTGGGAATTTATATTTCAAGCACACTGATTATTTTTTTGCAGCCAAAAGTTATGATAAATGTTTGGAATTATTGGACCCAAAAACCAGAGAATATCTTCAGATTTCTAAAATTAGAAAGAATTTGGATGAGGCTATTGTAAATGAGGCTATCGCCAAACGAAATGACAGTATTATCTACGTTGCTTCTTTGAAAGAGCCGGAACAAGTAATATATTATGAAAATTATATTCAAAAATTAAAAAGTAGTGATGAGCTTAAAAAATTACTTGCTGAGAAACAAAAGAAAATAGAAGACAATATTGCATTAAATGTTGGGACAAATATGCCTAATGATGCAATCTCAAATCAAAATGGTCAAGATACGAATCCACCCTCTTTTGCACCACCTACTAATAGTAATCCAGCAGCAACTTCCAATACATTCTATTTTTACAACCCCAACACTGTTGCTTACGGAAAACTTGAGTTTAAAAAATCTTGGGGGAACAGGTCCCAAAATGGGTATTGGAGAATTTCATCTGGAGCAGTTCAAAATCAAAATACGTCTGGAAGCAATACAGTGGTTGATACTATAAACAAATCAATAGTTTCGACAGATGTAAATGAAAAATATACTACGGACTATTATTTAAAGCAATTGCCAAAATCGCAAACTGCAATTGACAGCATTACCAAAGAAAGAAATGCAGTTTATTATCAATTGGGAGTTATTTATAAAGAAAAATTCAAAGAATATAATTTAGCATCCGCTAGATTGGAGCAGTTGTTATTGTACCAACCAGAAGAAAAATTAATTCTTCCTACTAAATACAATTTATATAAGATATACGAAATTACCAATCCAACTAAAGCGGCCTCAATTAAAAATGAAATAGTAAGCCAATATCCAGATTCTCGTTATGCTCAAATCATTACTAATTCAAGTCCAAAAACAGGCATTGGTAATGACACTCCAGAAGGAGAATATGAAAATTTATATAGATTGTTTCAGCAAGAATATTTCACTTCTGTCTTGAAACAAGTGGATGGTTTGATTAATCATTTTGCGGGGGAAGCGATTGTGCCGAAATTCGAATTGCTAAAAGCGTATACTATTGGTAAACTATATGGATTGGAAGCTTATAAAAAAGCAATACAATATGTAGCCGATAATTATGCCAATAGCAATGAAGGAAAAGATGCCATTGAAATTCTTAAAACACAAATTCCGCTTTTGGAAAAAATGAGTTTCAGTACAGTTGATTCTAAAAATTGGAAGGTTATTTTTAGAATAGATAAAAATGACGAGAAAAGTGCATCGGCAATTGAAAGCAAATTGATTTTGTTTTTTGCCAATGAAAATGTGGAGAAATTAAAATACACCTGTGATATTTATACTGAAAAAGAAAGCTTCATCTCTATTCAAGGAATCCATTCAGAATCGTATGCCCAATTTGTTGCCGCTCTTTTTGCAGAAAATGAAAAATACAAAATTAGCCAGCCAGGAATTGTGATTTCAAATGAAAATTATAAAATAATTCAAATCAAGAAAAATCTTGAAGAGTTTCTTTCATTAAAAAAACCGTAATTATGTTTGATAAAAAGCCAAAATCGTACACAGATCTTTTAGGGAAAACCAATAGAATTGTAGAAGGTACAACAATACATGGGGACATAATTTCACCAGCCGATTTTAGATTAGATGGTGAACTGATAGGTAATTTTACATCTAATGGGAAATTAGTGATTGGGCCAGCAGGAAGTGTCAAAGGTGATATCATTTGTAACATGGCAGACATTGAAGGAAAATTTGAAGGAAAAATTCAAATTGAGGATACCTTAAACATTAAAGAATCAGCAAGTATTATAGGAGAAGTTATTATAGGTAAATTATCGGTAGAGCCAGGGGCCACTTTCAATGCATCCTGTGTTATGTTATCTAACAACACTAAAGGAATAAAAAGTGCCGACGAATAATGATCCCAAAAAGAACAACTACAATAAATGGTTGGCTTTAATTAATATCCCAATACAAATGGGAATTATAATTTACCTGTTTGCCTATTTTGGAAATTGGTTGGACGAAAATCATCCCAGCACAAAAGTTTATTATGTAAAAGTGATGGTAATGGTAGGTGTTGTTTTGGCACTGTATAATGTTATCCGGCAAGTAAACGAAATCAACAAAAAACAATAAAATAAAAAAGCATAATGAATTTTAAAAAAACACTCTCGTTTTTAACTTTAGGGGGTATTGCATTCCTATTATACGTAATTCATAAAATGGTTTTCTATGGTTTTAAGATCAACCAAGAGACCTTTCTCTATTCTCTAGAAACACTTTATTTGTTTTTCTTCGTTTTGTCGGCTATTATTTTCAAAGTTTTGTTAACAATAAGAGAAAGAAGTTTTGATAATGTTGGAATGTCTTTCCTTTTGGCGACAAGTATAAAGATGGTTTTTTGTTATTTGATTTTGAGACCATTATTACAAGTTCCAAAACCCAATGATCCTACGGAAAGAATAAATTTTCTTATATTGTTTATTGTCTTTTTAACAATTGAGACCCTTTTTACGATACGCTTAGTAAACGAAAAGCAATAATCAATACCTCTGTGAATCAAATTCTCAAAAAAATACTTTTATATGCTTTTGAGTATTAATAAAAAATGTACCTTTGCACCAAATTTTAGAATCGTTAAAAAATAAGATATTTAAGAGATATGGTGATTTCCAACAAAGCACTTAGATTTATTATAGCGACTTTCGTTATATGTCTTCCTTTTATTAGTATGGCAAATCCTGAAAAGGACACTACAATTGTTCAAACTGTAGTAGCACATGAAGGTGCAGAAGCAAGCCACGAAGCACATGCTGAACCAACAGATGTGAAATCTAAAGTAAAAGCATTTATAAAACACCACGTTTTAGATTCTCATGAATTTTCTTTTTTCCAAGATGATGAAACAGGAGTTCATTACGGTTTTTCATTACCTATTATTATTTGGGATAATGGTTTTCAAATTTTCTCTTCTTCAAAATTCGAACATGGTGAAGCTGTTGCAGAATCAAACGGGAATTTCTACAAAATAAACCACCACGACGGAAAAATTTACAAAACTGACGCTGCTGGTACAATTACCGAAGATGAAAAATCAGGGCACCCTACAAATGTGCGTCCTTTGGATTTGTCAATTACAAAATCTGTTTTATCTATAATGATTGCATCGGTTTTGATGTTTTTCCTTTTTACAGGTTTGGCAAAATCATATGCTAAGAATAATGGAATTGCTTCTGGAGCAGGTCGCATATTTGAGCCGGTTGTATTGTTTATTCGTGACGAAATTGCAATCCCAAATATTGGTGAGAAACATTATAAGAAATACATGAGTTATTTATTGACTATCTTTTTCTTCATATTATTTTTAAATATTTTCGGTTTGATGCCATTCGGTATCAATGTAACAGGGAATCTTACTATTACATTTTCATTAGCTATATTAACGTTTTTAATTACAAATCTTACTGCCAATAAAAATTATTGGGGACACATTTTCTGGATGCCAGGTGTGCCAAAACCGATGCGAATTGTATTG
>NZ_DASTTN010000469.1:0-2010 GCF_035760125.1 Flavobacterium sp. | reverse complement strand
AAGGGCAGTTTAAAATTTAATGTTCCTCCTGGCATTAATTTTCCTGGAGATTTTGTAAGATTCAGAAATGGTCAATACTCTGGAACAAATCTGTCATCGCTTACGGAACTCTCTTATGATACTTATATAGAAGCAAGAGATACTATAACTGATATTCATTTTTTAGTTGTGCTGTCTGATATTAATGGCGATGGTGCAGCCGATCATAATCTTGTTTTTGATCCCCGTTATCAAAATTCAAAATTTATAAAAGGCACTATGCCTGACCAGGGATTTAGCCACGTGCATGAATGGCAGCGCTGGGATGCTTTGCGTGGTGGATGGTTTATTTTTGGCGGAGATGTAAGCACTGATCCTGACCATGAGGGACCATTTTTTACGCTGGCTGAATATCTGAGTCAATATCCGGATGCTGTTATAAGAAACGATGCTTCAAAAGGCGGACCGGCTATCAGACTCACCGCAGGTGGCGTTGTATTCAAACCCAACTTTTTTGGTTCAATAGATAATTTTATGATAGGTGTAAACGGTATAACTACTGCGTATGACTTTGAATTTACAATTGCTAATGCCGGGGTCGATAAAAATGTTGTTTACGGATATGGTTCAAATTGTACCACATTAACGGGAACAGCTGCCGGTGGTGTGGCTCCTTATACTTTTTCCTGGTCGCCAGGCACAAACACACCAGGCAATGCAAACACAGAAGTATGCCCAACTGTAACCACTACCTATACTTTAACTGTTACAGATAGTCAAGGTTGCAGCCGTACTGATGATGTGACTGTATATGTAAATGATGTACGGTGCGGCAATAAAATGGATAAAGTAAGAGTGTGTCATAAAGGAAAAGAAATATGTATAGCCGCCGAAGCAGTTGAAGCACATCTGAAACATGGAGATTCCCTTGGAGCTTGTACACCTCATTAATAGTCAATATCATAAATAAAAATAAACTTGAAATAGCAACAATTAAAAAATATATAATTTCAAATATAGAGGTCTTTCAAGAATAATAATTAAAAGTTACAATCTTAAAAAGGTGTAGATTTTTTTATATGATTAAAATTATAAATCCGCAGCATTTGCAGTTTTTTTTACTCAGAAAGAAAGCAAATAGGTTAATGTGAATTTTTTCTATAGAGAACTGCTTTTCAACGGGTATTTATGTTATTGAGAGAGAAAAAAATAATGTTATTAATTATTCTCATACTTTTGCACCGCATTTTAAACATCTTAATTTTTTTGTTTTTCAGTTATTTAGAAAAACAAAAGCCTTACGAGGAAAAGATTCTTTTAATCCCCTACAAAACAGAAATCTTTCATCCCTGAAAAGAATTAGTATTTCAGCTAATTTTTCGACTTTAAATTTTGAATTAAAAAATTCATTGTTACTTCAAAAAGGTTATTTAAAAATTTTCACGTTAAAACTCATTAAAATGAAAAGAAAATTATTTCCCTTAAAAACACTCTTGTTTGTGGGATTTATGATGTTTTTTTCCTGTCAACAAGAGGAATTATCTTCAGACGATTCTGTTAACGGAGAAGCAGCAAAAAAAACGGACATACATGGGCATGCCTATGGAACGATTACCTCAGAGATGGTATTAAGGTGGAATGAAGCAGGAACAGAGGCTGTTGCTAATGTTGGGAATTTGCCGCCAATGCCTGAATCAAGAATTTATGCCATGGTTAATGTGGCTATGCATGATGCACTGAATAATATAGTACCGAGGTATCAAACTTATGCATTGAAAAATGCAAGAGATAAAGATGCGGATGCTAATGCTGCGGTTGCCCAGGCAGCTCATGATGTCATTGTCGATCAATTGCCACCTCAGCAGGTATTTGCGGATAATTTATTAAATGTATCATTGGCTTCAATAGCTGACGGAAATTCAAAAACAAAGGGCATTGCATTAGGTAAAGCTGCTGCAAAAGCAATTTTAGATTTGCGTGCCAATGATGGTGCAGCTACTGCACAAACGGCTTATGTGCAGGGAACTTTAC
>NZ_DASTTN010000468.1:0-5271 GCF_035760125.1 Flavobacterium sp. | reverse complement strand
ACATTGATTTATTCAAAGCAGGAAAACACTATAGACTTTACGAAAAATTAGGGGCACATCTTATTGAAGTTGATGGAGTAAAAGGTGTTTATTTCGCCGTATGGGCGCCATCGGCAAGAACGGTTTCAGTGATTGGTGACTTTAATTACTGGATTCAAGGTGAACATCCATTACAGGTACGTTGGGATTCATCTGGTATTTGGGAAGGATTTATTCCAGGAATAGAACAAGGAACTACCTATAAATATAAAATACAATCCAACAACGGTGGTATCATTACCGAAAAAGCAGATCCATTCGCTTTTTATTGCGAAAAGCCACCTCATACCGCTTCGGTTATTTGGGATCTTGATTATAAGTGGAAAGACAAAAAATGGATGCAAACCCGTAAAGAACATAATGATTTGGACAAACCGTATTCCGTATATGAAGTTCATTTAGGTTCATGGAAAAGACACGGAGAAGAAAATCGATTTTTAACCTATTTAGAATTTGCTGAAGATCTTGTAAAATATATTAAAGAGACTGGATTCACTCATGTGGAATTCATGCCGGTTATGGAATATCCTTATGATCCATCATGGGGTTATCAATTAGTTGGTTATTTTGCACCAACATCCCGTTTTGGAAATCCTCAGGATTTTATGGTTTTTGTCGATAAATTGCATCAAGCGGGTATTGGAGTAATTCTGGATTGGGTTCCCTCACATTTTCCGGATGATGCACATGGATTGGGTTTCTTTGACGGATCCAATTTATTTGAACATCCAGATCGTAGAAAAGGGTACCATCCTGATTGGAAAAGTTTGGTTTTTAATTATGGGCGAAATGAAATTCGTTCCTTTTTAATCAGTAATGCGCTGTTTTGGTTGGATCATTACCATATTGATGGATTAAGAGTCGATGCTGTTGCTTCTATGTTATATTTGGATTATTCCAGAGAAGAAGGGGAGTGGGAACCAAATATATATGGTGGAAGAGAGAATTTAGATACAATCAGCTTTTTAAAAGATTTTAATGAAGCTGTATATGCTAATTATGAAGGTGTCCAGACTATAGCCGAAGAAAGTACTTCTTTCCCAATGGTTTCCCGACCTACATTTGTTGGCGGATTAGGTTTTGGAATGAAATGGATGATGGGTTGGATGCACGATACATTAGAATATTTCCAAAAGGAGACAGTGTATCGAAAATACCATCAAAATGATTTGACATTCTCCATGACTTATACCTACACCGAAAATTTCATGTTGCCTCTTTCACATGATGAAGTTGTATATGGAAAAAAATCTATCGCAGGAAGAATGCCTGGTGACGAGTGGCAAAAATTTGCAAATCTGCGATTACTTTACGGTTATATGTTTACACATCCAGGAACCAAATTGTTGTTTATGGGTGCAGAATTTGGACAAAGCAGTGAATGGAATTTTGAAAGCAGTTTAGATTGGCATTTATTGCAATATCCATTTCATAATGGGATAAAAAAGGTTATCACCAAGCTCAATAAATTGTATAAAACTGAGCCTGCTTTACATGAAAAACAATTTAGTCATGATGGTTTTGAATGGATTAACTATTCAGATCATGAAAATGCAGTGATGTCGTTTATTCGAAAAGGAAATAATCCCGAAGATGATTTAATAGTTGTCCTTAATTTTACCCAGGTTGTACGTGAGAACTACCGAATAGGCATACACAAATCAGGAAAACTTATTGAACTATTCAACAGTGATGATACTGATTTTGGCGGGAGTGGTGTAAAAAACACTAAAAAATTAAGTATTGAAACTAATCCGTATGATGGCAAAGAATATTCAACCGCTTTATTGCTTCCACCACTAAGTGTAGTCGTTTTTAAAATATCCTAGAATTAAAATAAATAAAAATTAATTTTTGTAGTTATTATTCAATCAGTATTTTGATTTTTGTTTCCAATAATGGGAATGTTGATACTTTTAAATTTAACCATATAAACTTAGAACTAATAAAAGTTGGATTTTTGTATAATATTTAAATGTAACATTATGAAGAAATATTTATTAATAGGAATAGGCATAACTGGTTTGTTTTATTCTTGTGCTACAAATCCTATCACAGGGAAAAAAGAACTTAATTTTGTTTCCAACAGTGAATTGTTTCCGTCGTCATTTCAACAATATGGAACATTTTTGAAGGAGAATAAAGTTATTACAGGAACGCCTGAAGCCAAACAAGTAGAAGTAGTTGGATTAAAAATCAAAACAGCTGCAGAGAAATATGCTATTTATCTCGGAAATCCAGATTATTTAAAAGGCTACCAATGGGAATATAAATTAGTTGATGGCAAAGATGTAAATGCTTGGTGTATGCCCGGAGGAAAAATCGTTGTTTATTCAGGGATTTTGCCCATAACTAAAGATGAAGCTGGTTTAGCAACAGTTATGGGACATGAAGTTTCTCATGCATTAGCAAATCACGGTGCACAAAGAATGAGTGCCTCCCAATTGCAAGAATTAGGTGCTGTAGGTGTAGCTGTAGCCACAGGAAATCAAAGTACCGAGAAACAGCAAATGTGGCAACAATATTATGGTTTAGGCTCTCAAGTGGGAGTAATGCTTCCATTTAGCAGGAGTCATGAAAGCGAAGCCGATAAAATAGGACTTACCTTAATGGCAATCGCTGGTTATAATCCGGATGAGGCTATACTTTTCTGGCAAAGAATGGCGGCACAATCCGGAGGAGCAGCACCCTCTGAATTCTTAAGCACACATCCTTCTGATGCCACAAGAATGGCAAATTTAAAGGCATTGATTCCGGAAGCTAGAGCAACAGCTGCAAAAGTTAATGCTACATATAAATAATTGTTTACTGCAATTAATTGAATTTTTAGAACTATTTAGGCTATTCTTTTTAAGAATAGCTTTTTTTATTAATCTTAGTGAGTCCAATAATAGTAATAATTTATTATTAAAAATTTAATATGTGAAAAAGTGCTATTTATTGCTATGCAAACTAAAAAATAAATAAATTCGCAAATAAAAAAACAAACAAATATGGCAGATTTAGCAAAAGGAAGTAAAAAACTACTAAACGCTTGGGCATTTTACGATTGGGCAAATTCAGTATATCCATTAGTGATTTCTTCAGCCATATTTCCAATTTTTTATGAGGCCTTATTTTCCGATAGAGACCATTATATTGAGGTTTTTGGGTTGAACTTAAAAAACTCTGCATTGATTAGTTTTGTCACTGCCGGAGCATTTTTGATGGTTGCCCTTTTTTCACCTTTATTATCTGGTATTGCTGATTATGTCGGGAATAAAAAATCCTTTATGAAGTTCTTCTGCTATACAGGAGCTCTCTCTTGCATTGGTTTGAATTGGTTTAGTTTAGAGAATATTTATGTTGGATTATTTTTTTACTTTTTTGGTTTAATAGGTTTCTGGGGAAGTTTAGTATTTTATAATTCCTATTTGCCTGATATTGCTTTTACCGAACAACAAGACGCCGTAAGCGCCAAAGGATATTCTCTTGGATATATTGGGAGTGTTATTTTATTAATAGTAAATCTTGCTATGGTAATGATGCCTGATATTTTTGGAATAACAGGAAATACTAAAGGCGAAGCCGCAATGAAAGCAATGAAATATTCCTTTGTAATGGTTGGGATTTGGTGGATTATTTTCAGTCAATATACATATTATTTTTTGCCAAAAGGAAATAAAAATATAGATCGAAAAGTGACCAAAGCAGTTGTATTTAATGGTTTTAATGAATTAAAAAAAGTTTGGGGATTATTGGAAGCCAATATTCCGTTAAAAAGATATCTGATTAGCTTTTTTGTTTATAGCATGGCTGTTCAAACCGTAATGCTTATTGCCACTTATTTTGGTTCACAAGAAATCGCTTGGGAATCCGCAAGTCAAAGTCAAACGGGATTGATTATCTGTATTTTATTAATACAAATTATCGCTGTAATTGGTGCTATTTTGACATCAAAAGCATCAGAAAAATTTGGAAATATACCCACCCTTATTGTAATCAATTGTTTTTGGGTGATACTTTGTTCTGCGGCTTATTTTATAGTAACTCCTAATCAGTTTTATATCATGGCTGCGCTAGTAGGACTAGTAATGGGTGGAATTCAGGCATTATCGCGTTCTACCTATTCTAAACTTTTGCCAGAAACAGAAGATACTGCTTCCTTTTTCAGCTTCTATGATGTTACCGAAAAAATTGGGATTGTAATTGGGATGTGTGTCTATGGGGCCATTGATCAAATTACCGGAAGCCCAAGGCTGGCTATTGTATTTTTGGCAGTGTTTTTTGTAATTGGTGTTTTGTTACTGAATAGAGTTCCTAAAAAAGAGGCTTAATAATTTCTAAACCAATCAGGTTTTAAAAATCTTTTTCAATAAAAAAACGCAGATTCAAATCTATGAATCTGCGTTTTTTTTTATAAACTGTAAGTTTACCATTTATATGATTATACTTTTGAAATATCACCAGAGCCACTCACTTTGGTATCTTTTGTTTGAGGATCTCCTTTGTATTGAATATCACCGGAACCCGAAACTCTTGCAAACAAACTCTGACTGCAATTTACTTTCATATCACCTGATCCTGAAATCGTCAGATTTGCATTTTTTGTAATCAAATTAGTAGCGTCCACATCTCCTGAACCAGACGTTTTGGAAACAAAATTATCCGAGCTCCCTGTTAAAACAACATCACCAGAACCACTTAAATTGGATTCAAAATCAGTTGTCTTAACGTCTAAAGTCAAATCACCGGAACCAGATAATTTAGCTTTAAAATTTGGGCTGACGATAGTATTTTTGGACATAACATCTCCAGAACCAGAAAGAGAAACAAAACTAATTTGTTCAAATGGAACGGTCAAAACAATATCTTTCTTAGTATCAATATTGATATTTTTCTCGGTATAAATTTTTAATATATTTCCTTCCACTTCAACTTTGATATAAGGAAGCAAGTTTTCTTCACCTTGAATGGATATTGCGCCTTCGGAACCAGAAACCAATACCACATCAAAAAAGCCTGAAACATTAATCTCATCATAACCCGCAGTAGTTCTCTTCTCTGTTACTACTTTTCCATTTCCTTTTATTTTTGACCATTGTGCATTTGCAATTGTTGTAAAAAACAAAGCACTAAAAACGACAAATCGAATTGATTTTTTCATAGATTAAAAATTATAATTGTTGAACATGATTTTTGAATTTGATAGTATGATTGAAACTGCTATTGAACTTCATTTTTATACAATTT
>NZ_DASTTN010000467.1:0-7902 GCF_035760125.1 Flavobacterium sp. | reverse complement strand
CGTACCAGGGCCAAAAAAATATTGCATAAATTGAATGTCACCGAATATTTGATGAACGGGAAATCACGTGCAATTCTAAGGGAATTAATGCCGAATTCTCATAAACGATTGTATATAGAGCCACCATTTCACTGTGATTACGGATACAATATTCATTCTGGGGAGAATGTGTATTTTAATGTCAATTGTGTGGTTTTGGATACGATGAAAGTGACCATTGGAAATAATGTTTTCTTTGCGCCGGGAGTGCATATTTATACTGCAACCCATCCGCTCAATGCTATTGAAAGAAGAACTGTCGAAAGTTCAGAACCCGTGTCGATTGGTGATGATTGTTGGATAGGAGGGAATTCCGTGATTTGTCCGGGAGTTACTATTGGTGCCGGTTGTGTAATTGGTGCCGGATCTGTAGTCACGAAAGATATTCCCGAAAATTCTTTGGCAGTTGGTAATCCTGCCAAAGTGATTCGGAAATTGAATGTGGATTAGTCTTTTTTGTTCATGTAAAAGCTCAATGCTCCCGATGGACATTTATTGATAGTTTCAATAATTTTTTCTGTTGTTGAATTATCAGGTGTAATCCAAGGTTGCTCTTTCGGTTTGAAAACGTCTGGATTATTGCGAACACAATTTCCGGAATGAATACATTTTCCTGATTGCCATACGATGGTTACTTCGCCGTTCGTGTATTCTTTTTTGATGTCTTTTGGATCCATGATTAAAGAGAGGTGTTAATAGTTGTTTTTCCTTTTAGTAATTTCGAAATCGGACATTTATCAGCAATTATCAGCAATCGTTCTTTTTGCTCAGCAGTAACTTCTCCTGAAAAAGCGATGTGTCTTCTTATCGTTGTTGTCAATTCTCCACTTATTGTTTCTTGATATAAATTTAGTGAAATATTTATTTCGGGGATTATCCATTCTTTTCTATCAATGTACATTCTTAGAGTAGAAAGGGTACAGCCTGCCAAAGAAGCTAATAGAGTAGAAAAAGGATCCATTCCTAAATCTTTCCCACCAACATTTTCGGGTTCGTCCATAAGGAATTGTCCGTTTCTCCAAGTGATGTTGCATAAGTACTTTTGAGTGCCGATGCGTCCAAATATGTCATTTTCGAAAAGATCTTCCATTATAATACGTCGTTAAATTGTGGGTTTCTGTCAAAAGTTTTTTTAGCGAAAGGACATAAGGGGATAATCTTCCAATTTTTTTCTCTTGCCACTTCAACTGCTTTTTCAACTAATTTTTTACCTAATCCTTTTCCGTTAAATACGGGAGAAACTTCGGTATGGTCAATGATGATTTTATCTGGTCCGGCAAATACAAAAGTCATTAATGCTACTTTTCGGCCTTCAGAGGTAATGTTGAAATTACCGTTTTTTTCATTGAATTCTATATTTACTGTTTCGCTCATAATTTTTTTGTTAAGATTCTAAGTTGCTAAGTCTCTCAGAGATTTAGCAACTTTTATTTTAAATTAATAAGTCATTGGAATTTCCATTAAAAGAAATTTCGCATCCGTTGTTGCTTTGATGTCCAAAGTTTTGAAATCAGTTATTCCTAAACCGTCACGAGTTTCCAATTCCTGACCGTCAACAGTTATTGTTCCAGATATTACAAAAACATACATACCGTTTCCTTCTTTTTTAAGCTCATAGTTTTTAGAAAAACCAGCTTCAAAATCGGCTAAATGGAACCAAGCATCTTGATGGATCCAAACTCCAGCATCATCAGGATTAGGAGATAATATTTGAGCAAAATTATTTTTTTGTTCAGTAGTATCATAAGTGATTTGTTGGTAACGAGGGGTTACATTTCTCGTTTTTGGGAATAACCAAATTTGAAAAAGTTTAGTGCGTAAATCTGCATTTGGATTGAATTCACTGTGTTGAATTCCAGTTCCGGCACTCATCACTTGGATATCACCAGTTTTTATAGTCGATTCATTTCCCATGCTGTCTTTGTGTGCCAAATCACCTTCCAATGGAATAGTAATGATTTCCATATTGTCGTGTGGATGAGTACCAAAACCCATTCCAGCTCCAATGGTGTCATCGTTTAAAACGCGTAAAGTACCAAATTGAACTCTATCTGGATTGTACCAACTTGCGAAGCTAAAACTGTGATAGGCATTTAACCATCCGTGATCTGCGTGTCCTCTTGTATCTGCTTTGTGTAAAACTGTAGTTGTCATGATATATAAATTTATTGATTTTTTGTTATACAAATTTAGATCCGATATCAGCGATTTACACTTAACCTAGATTAAGAAATTATTTTCTAAGCATTTTGCTTTTCATTTTGCTGAAAAACTCGGGAGTAACTCCTAAATAGGATGCAATTTGCTTTTGGGCAACTTTCTGAATGAGTGTTGGGTATTTTCTGCAGAATTTTTCGAAACGCTCTTCGGCGGTGAGGCTTAGATTATCCATTAAACGTTCTTGGTTGGCTACCAATGAATTTTCGGTCAGTATTCTGAAGAAACGTTCAAGTTTTGGGATTTCACGATACAGTATTTCTTGATTCTCTTTGGATAATAAAACCACTTCGGCATCTTCCAAAACTTCTATAAATAAGTTGCCTGGCTTTTGCGAAAGCAAACTGTACATGTCGCCAATCCACCAGCCTTCACAAGCAAAAGTCAATACGTGTTCTACAATATTGTCATTAATGTTGAAACTACGCAAAATACCAGAATTTACAAAATAGGAATGTTTGCAAATCGCGCCACTATTCAATAAAATGGTTTTGGCTTTGTAATGATGTATTTCTGTTTTGGACAGAAAAAGTTCTTGTTCTTGTGGCGTTAAAATAACGTGTTTACTGATGTTTTCGAGAATAGCCTTCATCCTCTCAAAAGTACAATTATTTAACTATTTGTAAAATAATAATCAAAAAAAACCTGTAAGAACAGTTGTTCTTACAGGTTCTAGAGGAAAACTTAATTATAATAACCTATAAAATGTAATAGTCTTCTTTGCTTTGTTTCGTGTGTATTGGATGCGCATTTGATTCAAAATGTTCTGATTTATTTGAGAATTCATCGTTGTATTCATTAACCATCTGCATTAAGTTCTTTTCAATGTTTTTGGCAATTGTAGTGACAGGAGTGTCTGTTGGTTTGTTTTCAAACGGATCTTGAAGATGAATTGCCATCTTTTCGACCAAGAAAAAAGCTGCCGCTATAATAGTTACCAACGGTATTTCTAACCAACGTAACATGGTTGGTAAACTAAACGGCAGTAAAACAATGAATAAATAAATGGTCATGTGAATGTATAGCCCGTATGTTGTTGGAAAAATAGTTGTTTTTATTCGTTCACATTTCCCCATATGGTCACAAAAATTGGTCAGTGTTTTATCTAGTTCAATTTGCTGAAAAACATTTATTTTTTCTTCGCGGAGAGCATCTTTTAGATCTTTTCCGTGCAACATTAGCAATGCATTTGGAACGTGTTTGTGTTTTTTGACATAGTCGAATTCCTCGGGCGTCAGTAATCCCTTAATAGGCTTATATACATTTTCTCCCCTTAAAGCATTTCCTAAAGCATAACACCATGCAGCTTGCCTTTTTGCCATTTTTTCGATAAAATTATTGGCTTCAATCGAAAAAATTGGGTCTTTATAATAGGTAATAAGTTGTCTTACCAGGGATCTGGAATCATTGGTTACGGCTCCCCAAACAATTCTCGCTTCCCACCAACGGTCATAAGCCTGGTTCGATTTAAAAGCGAGTAATAATGAAATTACAGTTCCAATCACAGACGGAATTGCCAACGGAATTTCGGTGTTTAATTCGGGATTGAGTCGATGAAAAACATCAAAGAGACAGGTGTATACCAGTACTATTATAAGTTCAAATTTAATTTTACCTAATATATAACTTAGAGGTATTTTCTTTTTTAATAACATAAGGTAATTGTTTTAGACGGTTTCTTCGTGAAGTGATAAAACAGGTATGTCGAAATGTTGATTTAGTTGGGTACTTTTTTTGTTTTTAATCTTTGACCGTTCTGAAGTGCGGGTTTCAATTACAAAATCGATATCATTTTTTGATAAAACTTCTGTCAGCAGGAAATTAATATATTCGGATGTTTCCTGTTCTTTTTTTAGAACCTGACTGATTTTCTGCAATGGAAATTGATCTTGCATGTATTGCTGGACATCATCAATATTTAAACGAGAATAGGCATTTTCTAAATAAATCGCTTTGTTGAGCTGGGTTGTATGGTCGTTGATAAGACGTAGAATCGGTGTTTTTTGTTTTTCAATTATATGCACCAAATTTATATGCACGCTTTTTTTACTTGTAATTATTGATTTTGTAAGTAGGATTAAATCAACGGAATGAAACTGTAGAAAGTTTTTAAAAAGGGGAGAGCTGATTCCAGACTGGCGTTTGAATTCTAATCTACAGTTGGGAAAATTTTCAATTAAATCGCGGCAATTGTCTAAAACATCTAGCTCTTTGTGAGTTATCTGACTGTCTTGTTCTCTTAAATATTGTGCAGCCGAGAATGAATTAATTTCATCGGTAATTAAAAAAAGAATGATTTTTGCATTTTCATTTTTAGAATGATTAATGGCTGTTTTTACTGCTGATATTGTATCAGGAGTTAGTCGGGTAGGGATTAAAAAGTTTTTCATAAGTATGTTTGTTTTTATACTTACAAAGAAAATCCGGCTACATTAGAGCCAGTTTAAAAGAAGATTAGAAAATCCTAAGAATTAAGATTAGAATTTTTAATGTTGGATTTTTTGAACAAAATCGTTACAATAGTTCCTTTGTCTTTTTCAGACTGAATCTGTAATTCCCCGTTATGCATTCGGATAATTTTCATTGCCAAAGGTAGTCCTAAACCATAGCCAATATATTTACTGCTGGCTTCTTTTCCTCTGAAAAAAGGCTCGTAAAGATGTGGAATATCTTCTGATGGAATCCCGATTCCGATATCGCTGATTACAATTTTGATGTTGTCTTTGGTTGCGCTAAGATTAACAAAAACTTCTTTATTATCAGAGTATTTTACGCCATTTGCAACGATGTTGTTTATCGCTAATTCCAGTAGATTTTTGTTGCATGGAATGGATAAATAATTACTGTCTTTTGCAGAGACATCTAGTTTGATGCTTACTTTATTATCCGGAAAAAATGTGTCTAAGTCTGTTTTTACTTCAAATAGTAAATCGTCCATGCGGACAATATTTTGAACTTGTTTGGTCCCGTCATAACCAGTTTGAGTAAGTTTTAGGAGACTCTCGGTTAAACTTCCTAATTTAGAAGACTGTCTGTGGATGTTTTCCAAAGAAGTAATGTATTCCTCTTTTTCACGGTCTTTGAGAAGCATAATTTCTGCTTCGGCAATAATGGTCGTAATGGGTGTTTTAAGTTCGTGAGAAGCGTTATTGATGAAATTTGTCTGAATTTCAAATGAGGTTTCCAACCGGTCCAGCATATCGTTGAAGGTCGAAGTCAAATCAGCTATTTCGCCTGTATTTCCATCATTTTGCAATCTTCGAGATAAATTTGAAGCACTGATTCTTTTTACCTCTTTTGCTATATTTGAGACAGGAATTATTACTTTTTTGGCTAATAATCTTCCCAGAAAAAAAGATAAAATCAAGAAAACAACAATTCCAAGAATCATAATTCTTGAAATATAAACGGTTGTAAGATGTCCTTTTCGGTCCACAGCTGCAATGATGACAATGTATTTTTGGCCGTTCTCAGTAAAAATCTGGCCCAAGTAATATTTGTTGTCTATCTCAAAGGATTCTTTTCCGTTTTTTAAAACGTTAGTATAGAATTCGTTGGGTAAGTTTAATTTGGTATTGTATTCAAAAGTGTTTTGACTATTTACTTTCAGTACAAAATCTTCCTCTTGAATTAATTCTTCCAACCCATTTTTTTTAAGCTGCTTATAATACTTTATTTTTTCAGGATCTTTCTGGAAATGAATCGAAGCAACAATTTTTGCACGATCTTCCAAACGTTTTAAAAAGTAATATTGATTGTTGCTTCTAAATAAAAAAAACACCAATACACACAATAGAATGGTACTAACAGACGAAAGAATAACGTACGAATAAGTAATTTTCTTTTTTATATTATTCATTTTCAGCTTGTAATAAATAACCAAAACCTTTGATGGTCTGGATCATTTTGGTGTTATAAGGTTTGTCGATTTTTTTTCTCAAGTAGTTAATGTAGACATCTACAACATTGGTGTTCATATCAAAACTGATGTCCCAAACATTGTCAAGAATTTGATTTCGAGAAACGATTGTTCCTTTGTTTTTGGCTAAATAATAGAGGAGTTTAAATTCTTTATGTGTCAAAATTATCGGATTTCCATTTCGGTGTACCGATTTGGTTTTGCCGTTTATTTCTAAATCCTCCAGTTTTATGATGTTAGGTTTTTGAGTGTCTAGATTAGCGCGCCTTGCCAAAGCCATTACTCTTGCATTGAGTTCTGTGAATTTGAATGGTTTTACCAAGTAATCATCGGCGCCGTTTTCTAATCCGTTTACAATGTTTTCAGAAGTTCCTAGTGCTGTTAATAGAAGGATTGGGACAAAGTTTTTTATGGTTCTTAATCTTCGGCAAATCTCGATTCCGTTAATTTTCGGAAGCATTACATCCAAAATAACAACATCGAAATTGTTGTTCTGAATCATTTCCAAAGCAGTTTCTCCATCAAGACAAACACTTACTTCAAAATTATTTTCGCTAAACCCTTTTCTTAAAACGGATAGCAAATTCGGTTCATCTTCAACAATCAATAATTTCATTTACAAGGATTTGTTTTTACAAACATAAAAAAATGAAAATGTAATTTTCGATAAGTTAGAATTTCTTAAGGTTTTTTTTAGAAAGTTTTTTTGAAAAGATGGTTTCTTAGGTCTATAAAATTAAAATGTTGTATTTATAGATTTTGTTGCATTGTGCCAAATAGTTCCCACTCTTGTTGATTGAGCTATACGTGTTGCACAATGTTTTTGAGTATTAAATCCATTTATTTTTCCTCTGGAAGTAAAGTAAAGGAGGTAACTTTGAAACGATCATTTACGATTTCTCCAGTGACCTTAGCTTTTCTAATAGTTTCGCAAAAACCATCTTTGGCGTGTGCGTCTCCGTGGTCGTCAATTTTGGTTCCATCCACAAAATAAGATTTTCCGCCGATACGAACAGCCAGATCACAGCTTTTTCCTTTGAGACCAAATTGGCACTCTCCACATGAAACTTCTACAATTTGAGGTTTTAATGCGTCTTTTTTTTCTTGAGCACTAGATATTAGTACTGTAAATAATATTACGATTGAGAATAGATTTTTCATTTTAGGACGAATTTGAGAGCCCTAAGTTAAGTATTTTATTTTAGCTCAAATTCTAAATGGAATAGTTTTTAAACATATAAATCCATAACAATCTTGAAAGTCGAATATTAAATGAGGCCATTGATACTATGACTACGGCAATAATTGCAATAATTCTTAAATCGAATCTTTCTGTGAAAAACTGTTGTGCAATTAAATAGGTAGCAATTCCTTGAGCTACAGTTAAGCCATAGTTTACATACATAGCACCAAAGAAATAGCCAGGTTCTTTCTCGAATTTGTATTGGCAATGTGGACAATATTGATTCATTTTTGGAAAACCAATATTTAAGAAGATGTTTTTTTCGTTGAATACTTTTCCCTCATGGCAATGTGGGCATTCGTTATTTAGGATGTGGACTAGTGTGTGTGACATTTTTTTATTTTTTTCAAAGGTATTTTTTATTTGTGTCACAGATGTTTTCTATATTCGCTAATTATAGCACAATAAAGACATTGAAGAAGACATGAGCAAATATCCGATATATTCTATTCAGCGATTCAATTGTAATGATGTTAATAGTGAT
>NZ_DASTTN010000466.1:0-33816 GCF_035760125.1 Flavobacterium sp. | reverse complement strand
TGCCGCATTAAAAAAAGCAAAAGCTAAGAAAGTACAGGATTCTATAAAAAATGCAAAGAAAGTCAAGGATTTGAAAATCAAAAAAGAGAAAGATTCAATTGCTCAAAAGAAGCAAGAGAAAAAAGCTGAAAAATAGAGGTTGTTACAAATTTGTAATTTCCTTAATATAACTATGAACGTCTATGAATGTAATATTCAAGGCGTTTTTTATTTTTTCATTGGAATATAAATCGGTTGTGTAAGAAGATCTTGCGGAGGCTTTGCTCAGTTGTCTTTTTTGACCAAAAATATTGGAAGCAAGCCAATCCAGTTTTGATAAAGTATTCATTATAAAGGGAGATGCATGGTATTTTGGTCTTTTGACTTTTAAAGCATCGGCAATGGAATAGAGGAAGTCTTGAAAAACGATATTCTGACTTATTAAAGTATAACGTTCACCATGAATGGGACTTTTCATCAGTTGATGCATTATAGTCACCACATCTGACACAGCTACAAAACCTGTTAATCCTTTGGTGTAAAAAGGTAGTCCGTTTTTTACTTTTGTGAAAAGTTCACCACTTCCTTGGTTCCAAAATCCTGGACCAATAATGACGCCGGGATTTACAATTACTACTTGAAGTCCTTCTTGCTGGGCGCGCCATATTTCCATTTCGGCACCATATTTTGAAATCGCATAATCACTATGCGGTTTTTCGGGATTCCATTCGGTTTCTTCGGTAATAATGGATTCATGTTCCGCTAAGTCTCCAAGGGCTGCTATGGAACTCACGTGGCAAAGTTTTTTGATATTATTAGCCAAACAAAAGTTGACAATGTTTGCTGTCCCTTCGATATTGATTTTTCGAACGAGTTCTTCTTCTTTTGGGTCAAAGGAAATCATCGCCGCACAATGATATACTTGTTCTATTTCCTTAAAGGCTTTTTCTAAAGTAGGAATGTCAAGAACATCGCCTTGAACCCATTGGATAGAATCATAAAGGCCATTTTTTTGGTACAATGAAAAAAGAGCTTTTGTTTTCTGGATGCTTTCTAAATTTCTATAGATGGCACGGATATTTTCTCCCTTTTCTAATAGGTGAATTATAAGATGTGCCCCTACTAAGCCTGTTCCTCCTGTGACTAATACCATATTTACAAATATATTATTTAATGTTGATTCGTTAAATCGTTTAAGTGTTTATTTGGTGATTTTTTTTCGATTAACCTATTAAACAAATAAGCAAATCAACATTATATTTTATCTTTGCTCAAAATTGATTATTTTATAGATGAAAAATATTATTTCCGAATTACAATGGCGTGGTTTAGTACACGATATCATGCCAGGGACTGAAGAACAACTTTTAAAAGAAATGACAACTACCTATATTGGATTTGATCCCACATCAGATTCATTGCATATTGGTAGTTTGGTGCCGATTATTTTATTGGTACACCTTAAAAATTTTGGTCACAAACCTATTGCTTTGGTAGGTGGCGCGACAGGAATGATTGGAGATCCTTCCGGAAAATCGGATGAGAGAAATTTATTGGATGAGGCCACTTTAAATCATAATGTTGATGGTATAAAAGGAGTATTGTCTCGTTTTTTGGATTTTAATGATACAGCTGCGAATGCTCCGGTTTTGGTAAATAACTACGATTGGATGAAAGGTTTGTCATTTATTAATTTTGCTCGCGACGTTGGTAAACGTATTACGGTAAATTATATGATGGCTAAAGACTCTGTAAAGAAAAGATTGTCTGGTGAAGGAGAAGGAATGTCATTTACCGAGTTTACTTATCAATTGATTCAAGGGTACGATTTTTATCATTTGCACAAAGAATATAATTGTTTGTTGCAAATGGGAGGCTCGGATCAATGGGGGAATATCACTACAGGAACGGAATTGGTTCGAAGAATGAACGTTGGAGAAGACGCCAAAGCTTTTGCAATGACTTGTCCGTTAATTACTAAAGCCGATGGTTCTAAATTTGGAAAATCCGAAGGTGGAAATGTGTGGTTAACTGCTGATAAAACTTCAGTTTATAAATTTTATCAATTTTGGTTAAACACTACCGATGTTGATGCCGAAAAATATATTAAGATTTTTACTTTCCTAGGAAAAGAAGAAATAGATGCTTTAATTGAAGAGCATAAAGTTGCTCCACATTTAAGAGTTTTACAAAGGAAATTAGCCGAAGAGTTAACAGTTTTTGTTCACTCTGCTGAAGAAATGGATAAAGCGATTAAAGCTTCGAATATTCTTTTTGGTAATGCTACTGCCGATGATTTAAAACAATTGGATGGAGCCACTTTTCTGGAAGTTTTTGACGGAGTGCCACAAGCTGAAATTTCAAAAAGTGATATTGAGGCAGGATTGGATATTGTCCAAGTTTTGAATGAAAAAACAGGATTCTTCAAATCGAATGGTGAGGCAAGAAGAGCTTTGACTGCCAATTCTATTTCGGTTAATAAAGAAAAAGTAAACGAAACGTTTGTGCTTTCTTCAAAAGATTTGATTAATGATCAGTTTGTACTGTTGCAAAGCGGAAAGAAAAATTATTTTGTGGTTAGAATGGTTTAGTGATTTTACACAACCATCAAATTGCAACCTCGGATATCCGAATTATCAAAACGTCCCAATACTTCGAAAGTGGTGTTGGGATATTTTTTGCCTAAATCTTGCGTGGCAATAAATGAACAAGAGTTGATGTTGGCTAGGTCGATAACGTTAATTCCGCCTGTTTTTCCATCGTTTATATATGTCAAAGCATCTTCGGTATCCCGAATATGAATTTGCATCCAAGAAGGGCATTCAAATACGCCATTTCCTAACGAATAAGCTTGTGATAGTAATTCGGTCATGCCGTATTCAGAATGAATCGCAGAAACGCCAAATCCGCTACAAAGCTGTTCGTGCAATTCTTCGCGAATCATTTCTTTGCGTTTTCCTTTCATACCACCAGTTTCCATAATAATGGTGTGCTGCAATTGAAATTGTTGTTTTTCGATTAAATCTAATAAGGCATAGGTAACTCCAATGAGAATTACATTTTGTCCTGCTTTGTCTAAATCAAGCAATTTTTGAATTAATTCGTCATGATTGTTGAGGTAGAACCCACTTTCGCTGTTGTTGGTCAATTGTATTAAATCTTCAACCATATAAATCAATGAGGATCCTTCTCTCTCAAGATAGGAGGGAAGTAGAGCCAAGACAACGTAATCTTCAATATTTCCGTAAAATTGGGAAAAGCCTTTGCGATAACTTTCTTCATAAATGGAAACATCCGTTACCAAATGTCTGCTAGTGATGGTTCCAGTTGTTCCGCTACTGGTAAAAGTTGCCTGAATTGGATTGTTGTTTGAGACAACATTATGGCTTTTGAAAAATTGAATAGGTAAAAAAGGGATTTGATGCAGCGATTTTACTTTTTGTGGATTTGTTTTTAGTAAATCACAAAATTCTTGGTAGACCAAATTGTTTTCATATTGAAATCGGAATACTTTTAACGCTATTTTTTCAAATTGCTTCTGACTCGAAATGGTAAATATGTCGCTGGCTGTAATCAATTTCTTTTTTTTGCAAAGGTATTATTATTTTTTATAACTATTGAGTTCATAGAGAATGGTGAAAAGTATTAGCTATTGCTGTTGTTGAAAATAAAATTAATCTGTGGTAAAATAATTTGGGTAATTTTAAGTTATTATACGATTATAATTATTTGGTAAATCAAGAAATAAAATTTGTTACTTATTAAGATTCATAAATTGCTAAGTTTTAATGTCTGTGGCTTTGAAAGGTTTCAAAAAAAAAGTTCCAATTTTAATTGGAACTTTTATGATTATTTTAATAAAAATTATCTGATTATTAGTTTTCTACTACTTGTTGCATTTTCTTCGATGATTTTAATGATATAAACACCTGGAGAAAGATTAGAAACATTTAGTTCTTTGGTACTAATAGTAGTTTGCAATACTTTTTTACCTAACACGTCAAAAATGATAATTTCTTTTTCTAAGTCGTTTTTTGAAGTAATGTAAACTTTACCATTAGTCACAGGGTTCGGGTACAAATTTAACCCTTCAATGGAAGCGTTATCTTGTGCTTTTGGCTGTTGCTTACTATCTTGAGCAGCTGCAGTAATAGTAAAGAAAATGGCCAATAAAAGAGTAATATAAAAGTAGTTTTTTTTCATTAGCATTTTAAGTTGAGAGTAAATATAACAATAATATTTTATAAAAAAAAATACCTCTCAAGAAATGAGAGGTATTTTAACTAATTCAAAATTTTATTATTTTAATAAAGTATTTCCGTCTACAGTTGACCAAGCACCATTTGTCAATGAAGCTCCTGTTGCAGTAGTACTTGTTACAAATTGTCCAGCAGGAAAATTAACAACAAGTGGTGTTCCAGAAACAGTTGCTCCTAAAATGTTTATTCCAGTGTTTGTAATAGTAACATTGGTCATTTTAATTTTAGATGCATTTACTTGATCTGTATTTGTTGCGGCATCTTGAATTTTACAAGCTGCTGCTGTATAAGTAGTACTTCCCTCAGTATAGTTTGCATATCCATCAATGATGATGTTGCTATAATCTCCATTAGCTTCTTTTTTGAATTGGAAAGCATCAATTTGAACATCACCTGCTACTTCTGGAGTAGTACCTGCTGCTCTTTTTAAAGTAATGTTGGTAACTTTTGGCCAGAATGCATTGTTGTTGTTTGAACATTCAATTTCCATACCGTAGTTTCCTTTTCCAGTTTGATAAGCATACCAGTTACTATTTGCTTGACCTTGCCATCCATCTTGCCAGTCAAAAGCATCATCATAATTACCGTAAGAAATTGCATTAGTCATACTTACAGTTCCTCCGAAAAATTCATATCCGTCATCAGCTCCTTTATAAGAAACTAAGTGGTCTAAAGTTGTTCCTGAACCTACTGAATAAAAAGTAAAACCGTTGTTTTCTTTTGTTCCGTCAGCCAATTTTGCACCAGCATATTCTACTCTAGCATATACTAATGATCCACCATTGTGAGTAGCATTTGTTCCTCCATAAGGTAATGAATTTCCATCTTCAGAAGTTGAAGTTGTTACACCACCAACTGCTTTGATAGGCGCATCACCATACATGATGATTCCTCCCCAAGACCCTGGAGTTTTAGAAGCTTCAGTAAATACAACTGGTTTGTCAGCAGTTCCTTTGATGATTAGTTTACCACCGTTCAAAACCACTAAGGCATTGTCACCTGTAGTTTTGTTACAAGTAATGGTAGAACCTGCTTCAAAAGTTACTGTTACACCTGTGCTTATTTTTACGATACCTTTCAAAGTGTAGTTACCATAAGCATAAGTTTTGTTAGCTGCAAAAGTTCCTGTTATTTCTCCTGTTGCTGCTGGAACGGCAGTTACTGTTACTGTTTTTGTTACTGATGCCGATGCTCCAGAAACTGTATAAGTGATTAAAGATGTACCAACAGATACTGCAGTAATTACACCTGTATTAGCTTCAACTGTTGCTACCGCTGGAGTAGCACTTGTAAAAGTACCTCCTGAAGTTGTACTTGAAAAAGTTGTAGTTGTACCTACAACGATGCTTTCAGTTCCTGATAAAGGAGCTACTGTAATTGGATCTTCATCATTATTACTACATGATGTGATAAATAAGCCTAAAGACATTGCTAAAGCTAAAAATTTTGTTTTCATAGTTTGAGTGTTATTTTTCATAATTTGATATGTCAAAAGTACTTTGTGAGTTCGGAATAGATGTTACCGAATAATTACAAAAAAGTTATTAAAATCGATATTAATTGTGATGTTAATGTTAAGAGATTCTATTGTTTATAAATAAAAAAGCCCCTAATGAATTAGAGGCTTTGTTCGAGCGGGATTGGTGTTAGAATGTGTACCCTAAACTCATTGAGAATTCTACACCTTTCTTGTAGTTACGAATGGTTGCTTCATCCATTAAAGGGGCATTACCATCATTTCCTTGTTTGAATTTTATATTTGGATTTAAAATGTTTTGAGTAGAAAATTTTAAATCTATGTTTTTGGATACTTTACTTCCCCAAACAAAATCCAATTGATTTACTGGTAATTCATATATGTGATCTAAACCTCCTGTACCAATCGCATAAATTCTTTTTCCAAATACGGAGTATACCAATGATAAGGTGTTGCTCCAGTCTGAGTTAAAATTAAATTGATATTTTAAATCAGAATTAATTAAATATTTTGAAGCTCCCTGTAGTTCTCTTTTTTGATGTGTTTCAATAGAAGTAGTAACATTTCCATCAGCATCGGTGAAAGTAGGTTTTACATCTACTTGAGTGTGCATTAATGAAGTGTTGAATCCCCAAGAGAAATTGGCTAAGTTTTCATTTATTCTTCCCAAATCGTATAGGAAATCAAATTCAGCTCCAAATAGTATTGCTTGATCCGAATTTAAATAAGTTGTGATTGTTGTATTGGCTGCATTGGCAATGAAAGTACGTTCTATTGGATCCAAAATTTTCTTTCCAAACAAGCCTACAGAAAAAAGTTCTTTTGCAGAAGGGAATATTTCGTATTTCAAATCTACATTATAGTTTTCGCTATTTAATAAATAAGGATTTCCTCTTGTAGAAGTTCCATCGGCATTGATGTATTCTATTGGGTAGGCTTCCATTATAATAGGCAAAGTGTATGTTTTTGTGGCAGAAAAACGCATGTTTGAAGCGTCTGTAACTTCATATTTTACATTCAATGAAGGCAAGAAATATAAATTATCGTAGGATAATTTTATAAATGGATCGTCGAAAGATCCTTGGGCTCTGTATTGAGTTTCTCTTAAAGTGCTTTCTACACGTAAACCTCCGTTAACTTCCCATTTATTGTCAAAATTGTACAATAGATTTGCATATCCAGCATTCGCTGATTGAAATAATTTGGCTTGCCAAGTAGCGTTAGAGCTTTCTCTAAAAGCAAAAGTGTTATTGGCTAAATAGCTGTTTAATTGGCTGTCAATACTATTGATAGGGCCTGTAAATGTTGGTCCAGTTGTAGGGATTACAAATCGATAGGAAGACTCCATGTTTGATGCATAACCATTGTAGCCTACAGAGAACTTTTTGTTTTTTTCTTCTTTTCCAAATTTATAATTGTACTCTGCCAAGCCTGAATAATAATAATCACTAGTGATGTCTAGATATTGACGAATAAAATTGTTTCCTGCAATTGAGGTAGTGATGTCAGTATCTCCTGATTTTGGTCCAGAAAAAAATTTACGGTCTGGTTGTGCAAATTTTGTAAAAGCATAGGAAACTCCCGCTTTAATATTTTGATCATTATTGTCAGTTAGAGCATATTCCCCTAATAATTGGTTATTCAGATATGCTGTTTCATCCAATTGATTAGTTCTGATTAAAATGTCATTTGTGCTTACGCTAGTATTTGCAATACCAAATTGATCTTGTATTAAACTTTTTGTTGTCTTAATGTAGGTAGTGTTATAAGACAGTTTTAGTTTTT
This sequence comes from Flavobacterium sp., assembly GCF_035760125.1. Classification (GTDB taxonomy): domain Bacteria; phylum Bacteroidota; class Bacteroidia; order Flavobacteriales; family Flavobacteriaceae; genus Flavobacterium. The sequence goes on along the minus strand of NZ_DASTTN010000466.1, from coordinate 26,316 downwards.
TTGTATTGTAATTTAAACCAACCAATCCTGTAAAAGAAGTTTCATAACTGTAATCAGTGGTAATAAAATTACTGTTGTAAACGTAACCCGATGGATTGTTATTGAAGTTTCTTTGTACTCCATTTGTAATTTTATAATCATTATCGAATGAAAGTGACAACAAATAAGAAAAGCTTTTTTCGTTTTCGAAATCAAATTTTTCTGAATTTAAGAAACCAATGCTCGTGTTTAATGGGCTTTTATTATCGGCAACATTGAAACCACTGTCTTTATAGGCATTCAATGATTGTTCTGGCGTCATGGTTACAGATGCTGGTGAACTTCCTAAAGCAGAAGGGATTTTTCTGTATTTTCCAGTTAATCCAAAAAAACCTTCTGGAGAATCGGCGTTTTCAGCAATTAAAAAATCAGAAAAGCTATTGTTTGTGGTATAACCAATTCCGATGCTTAATTTAGTGATGCTTTTTGATGGCCTTGTTGTTTGAATGTTAAAAGTGCCTCCAGCAAAATCACCGTAAATATTAGTGTTAAACGTTTTGTACACATCAATTACCCCCACAATGTCAGTTGGGAATAAATCCAAAGCAATGTATTTGTTATATGGATTGTTTGAAGGTGTAGCCAAATCATTAATCAATAAATTATTGTAACGGTCTTCCAGTCCACGAACGAATAAACCTCTTGACCCTACTTTTGTGATTCCGGTTATTTTGGTTAAACCTTCTTCGACATCGCTAACTCCTTTTCTGGACATTTCTTGTGCACCTATACTTTGTTTGATTACAACTGCATTTTTTTGTTCCAATAATAATGCTGTTTCTTTTTCGCGTCCGCCACTTGATTTGACAACGACGTCTTTTAGTTTGTAACTTCCGGATCCCAAAGAGCTATTTGCAGTTACAGTTTCATTGGCAACTACTGTTACAGGAACTTCTGTAGTTTCATAACCTACAAAACTAAATTGTACAGTATAATTTCCTGGAGCTATAGCAATTGTGTATTTTCCTTCTACGTCAGTGTTGGTGCCAATTTTTGTTCCTTTTATCTGCACATTGGCAAATGGCAAGGATTGATTATTGGAATCTTTGTCTAATAAAACACCAGTTATTGTTCCCTTGTTTTGTGAGAAACCAATAACACAAATAAACAGTGTAAAGAATAGAAATTTTAATTTCATTTTAAGTAGTATTTAATTTTCTGCAAATAAATGGCAGGATTCTAGTCTTTGTGTTAACATCAAGTTATGAATGGATATCATAATTATTATGAAATCGTTAACATATTAAATTAAGGTTAAGTCCGCTTTTTTAGTATTGATAGTTACCGTTTATTACTACTTTTACATTGCAATAAAAGTCATTGTGTTTAATTAAGAGATAAATACAATAGAAAAACTTAATTTTTGCTATTATATGAAGAAAAGAAACACCAAAATTCTACTGGTTGATGATGAACCAGATATTTTAGAAATTGTAGGCTATAACCTAGCACAAGAAGGATATCAGATTGTTACGGCTGTCAATGGTAAAGATGCTATTGAAAAAGCTAAAAAAGAAATGCCAAGCCTTATCATAATGGATGTTATGATGCCAGAAATGGACGGAATGGAAGCTTGTGAACATATTAGAAGAATACCTGAGTTGAATAATGTTATCATAACATTTTTGACAGCAAGAAGTGAGGATTATTCTCAAGTGGCTGGATTTGATGCCGGTGCCGATGACTATATTACCAAACCAATAAAACCAAAATTATTGGTTAGTAAAGTGAAAGCATTGTTGCGAAGATTGAAAGAACAAGATCAAAACAGCGAAACACTTAATGTAGGCGGAATAGAAATAAACCGTGAGGAATATAAAATTGTAAAGGATAATCTAGAAATTGCCTTGCCAAGAAAAGAATTCGAGTTGTTTTATCTATTAGCTTCAAAACCTGGAAAAGTTTTCAAACGAGAAGAAATACTGGATAAGGTTTGGGGTAATGATGTAGTTGTTGGTGGTAGAACAATCGATGTTCACATTAGAAAACTTCGTGAAAAAATAGGAGATGATCTTTTTAAGACGATAAAAGGAGTAGGGTATAAATTTGAAGTTTAAATAAATGGTACTTTTGATAGATTTTAAGAGTCTTTTCAAATAACCATAATGCGTGTGCTAAATTAATAATGAAAATCAATTTCAAAAAAAGTTACAAGTTTGCTATAAAATCAGCTTTGTATATCAGTTTATTTGTGTCAGGATTTTGCATGATTCTATCTGTAATACTGTTCAGATCTTCTTTTGTGAACATGTTGTTGTTTGGTTTTATTAGCTTGTTTTTTGTTTATGTGTTTTCATTTTTTGTTTTGCAATACCGAGTGGAGCGATTTATTTACCGAAGAGTAAAGAAAATTTACGATGATGTGGCACTATTGGAATCGAGTACATTTATCAATAAGCCCATTACAACAGATATGGAAACGTTAACACGGGAAGTAAAAAAGTTTGCCACTGATAAAAAGCTGGAAATCGAAATGCTTCAAATACGTGAAGAGTATAGAAGAGAGTTTTTAGGGAATGTTTCACATGAGCTTAAAACTCCATTATTTACGGTTCAAGGTTATTTGTCAACTCTTATTGATGGCGCTATGGATGACAAATCCATTAGAAAAAAATACTTGAAACGTGCTGAAAAAGGAGTAGAGCGATTGATTTATATCGTAGAAGATTTGGATATGATTACCAAATTGGAATCTGGGGATTTGAATCTTGACTTTACAAAATTCGATATCGTAAAACTGATTCAGAATGTTTTCGATTTGTTGGAAATGAAAGCTGATAAAAAGAATATCACTTTGGCATTCGAAAATGATAATATTCAACCCATTTTTGTAAATGGTGACAAAGACAAAATCCAGCAAGTAGTCGAGAATTTGATTGTAAACTCCATAAAATATGGAAAAGAAGGCGGTTTGACCGAAGTTTCGATTGTGAATTTAACCAATAAAAAAGTATTGGTTCGGGTTACCGATAATGGAGAAGGAATTGAGCCTCAAAATATACCAAGACTTTTTGAGCGATTTTATAGAGTGGACAAAAGCGGTTCCCGTACCGAAGGAGGTTCAGGTTTAGGACTTTCCATAGTAAAACATATTATTGAAGCTCACAAAGAGAAAATTTATGTTGAAAGTGAGTTTGGAATTGGTTCTGAGTTTTCTTTTACACTCGAAAAGACATACATTACGGATCAATTTGGGTTAAAAAAGAAATTAAATTAAACATTTGTTAACTTTAAAAGAATATTTGTAAGTGGCTGACTGTCAATTTAAATTGAATTTAAAGCAGGAAAATACTATCTATATTTGGTTAAGAAAAACCCCATTAACATTAAATTATCATCTAAATAACATTGCGTTAACTTTAACTTAACATTGCAGTATCACCTTTGCTGCAAATTAACATTCATATTAAAAGAAAATGAAAAAAGTTATAGTTGCAATAATGATATCAATTTGTGGTATAGTTAATGCTCAGGAAGTTGAAAATGACTCAATTAAAAAAGTTAGTATTGATTCATTGACAGCAATTGTCAATGAGCATTCAATGAAATTAGCTGGTTATGAAGAAAAGTTTTCGGGTTTGGAAACAATTGCTAATGAGTTGAACAAGATCAAAGTTTCAGGTTATATCCAGGCTCAATATGAAGCGTATGATACTTGGTCGTCTGACGGGACTATACATGGTATTCCGGTAAGCGGTTCTACTTCATATGAAGATAATTCATTTTACATTAGAAGAGCAAGGATTAAATTTACTTATAAGCCTGTCGAGGGTGTGAACTTTGTTTTGCAACCAAATTTTGAAGTACATCAAGTTACTTTAAAAGATGCTTATGTGCAGTTGAATGACCGTTGGCTTAACACATTCTCTTTATGGGTTGGACAGTTTAACAGGCCTACTTATGAAATAGAATATTCTTCAGCATCAAGAGAATTTGCAGAAAGAACTTTGATGACAAGAACGCTTTATCCAACTGAAAGGGATCAAGGAGCTAAATTAGAGGCTGATTTTGTTACTCAGTACAACTTTCCTTTAAAATTACAATTCGCTATACTTAATGGTAACTTTGGAGAAGGATCATTGGCAAGCCAAGCAAAAGATGTTGATAATGCTAAAGATCTAATGGCTAGAGGTGTTTATTCTTTGAAAATGATGAACAACTCATTGGGAATAGATTTTGGAGCTCATACTTATCTTGGAAAAACTACCGTAATTGCTCAAACAACTCCTCCTACAGTATTTTCAGATGTAAACAATAATCCATTTACTCCTAAAGTAGGTGATAAGTTGAATAAAGAATTGTTTGGTGGAGAGGTTCAAGCATACTATGATTTTCTTGGAGGAATGTCTTTAAAAGGAGAGTATATAAGAGGAACTTATTCTGGAACAACAAATGTTGCACAGGTTAATTCACTATTTAATGCTAATAAAGTAAGAAACGTAGAAGGATATTACATTTCATTTGTTAAAAATGTTGGTAAAGTCAATACAGCTTCTATCAGATATGATGTTTTTGATCCAAATACTAAAATGTCTGGAGATGCCGTTACAAGCGCAGGTGACTTGAGATACAATACTTGGACTTATGCATGGCAATATTTCTTCAATGATAACATTAAAATAATGGCTTGTTACCTTATGCCATTAAATGAAAAATCTCAAAATGCCGGTGCTGATTTTAAAAATGACAAGCACGACAATACATTCACTCTTAGAGTACAAGCTAGATTCTAAATTTAAAACACGATTTAAATAAATTAAAATATGAAAACTACTAAATTAAAAATTGCAGGGATTTTATTAGTCATAATGACAATAGGATTTTCTTTTACAATGGTAAATAAAGTTACTATTAAAGGTTCGGATACAATGGTTATTTTGTCCCAAAAATGGGCAGAAGTTTATATGAAGAAAAATCCTGGAGCTTCTATCCAAGTTACTGGAGGTGGTTCTGGGGTAGGTTTGGCCGCGTTGATTAACGGATCAACTGATATTGCTAATTCAAGTCGTCCTATCAAACCTTCTGAAGTTGAAAAATTGAAAGCAAGGTATAACACACTTGGAGTTGAGATTCCTTGTGCCAAAGATGGTTTGTCTGTTTATTTGAATAAAGCTAATCCAGTTACGGCACTTACTTTAAAGCAAATTGGACAAATTTTTGCTGGAAAAATTACGAACTGGAAAGATGTTGGCGGTCCAGATGCTCCGATTAAATTATACGGAAGAGAAAGTAGTTCAGGAACTTTTGGTTTCTTTAAAGACAATGTTGTAAAAACTGATTTTTCACCATCTTGCCAAACATTGCCTGGAACAGCTGCAATTGTAAATGCTGTTAAAAAAGACAAGTATTCAATTGGTTATGGTGGAGCAGCCTATGCTGAAGGAGTAAAAGATTGTGCCGTGAAGAAAGACGACAAAAGTCCTGGAATTTTGCCAACAGCGGCAACAATTAAAAATCATACTTACCCAATTACAAGATACTTGTATATGTACTTGAAATCAAGACCAACAGGAGAGACCAAAGCGTTTATTGATTGGGTTTTAAGTGCCGAAGGTCAGGCAATTATTGCTGAAGTAGGTTATTATCCTTTAAAGTAATTTGAAGTAAAATATCCCTCATTTTAAATTGAAGTGAGGGATATTTATGTTTATTCTATACGAATTCCTAAATAAATAAAATGGATTCCCAATTACCAATCAAACAAAGTTTCACTAAAGAAAGTTTAAAGAAGCAATTCAGGCTTTCTGAGTTTCTGGCCGAAAAAATTATATCGTCAATTGCTTTTTTATCAATAGCAATTATTTTTCTGATTTTCATTTTTGTTTTCAAAGAGTCATTACCATTATTTAGTTTAGGAAGTGATGCTAAAGCAAAAACAGAAGCTCAAGTAACAACTGCAAATAAACCGGAATCTTACGGTGCATCTTCGGAAGAGTTGAAGCCTGAAGCATATGGAACAGAAACCGTAGAAGATTTAAAACCAGAATCTTACGGTACAGAAACAAAAGAAGAATTAAAACCAGAGACATATGGTTCTGACACCGCAGCAAAAGATGATTTAAAACCGGAAAGCTACGGAGACACTCCAAAAGAAGATCTTAGTGTCGCACCGGCGGATGAAATGATGAATGCGGAATCCCAAAATCAAGAGGGATCGGATAAAACTTGGAGCACTTTTTTCAGTACTGAGTGGGTTCCCGTTTCCGATAATCCTAGATTTGGATTAATTGGTTTGTTAATAGGAACTTTAAAAGTGACTATTATTGCCATGCTAATTGCTGGTCCATTGGCCGTATTGGCAGCATTGTTTACTTCTTGTTTTGCATCCAAAAGAGTCAAAGAAATCATAAAACCTATTATCGAAATGCTTGCTGCTTTTCCATCGGTGGTTATCGGTTTTTTTGCATTGATGGTATTGGCCAGTTTTTTTCAGGATGTGTTTGGATATGATTCTAGATTAAATGCTTTCATCGGTGGCGTCGCAATGGCTTTGGCTGCTATTCCAATTATTTATACAATTTCAGAAGATGCATTGGCGTCGGTTCCAAAGACTTATACCGAAGCGAGTCTTGCATTGGGAGCCAGTAAGTGGCAAACTGCTTTTTTTGTGGTTTTGCCGGCAGCTACGCCAGGTATTTTTGCGGCATTATTGCTTGGAGTTGGAAGAGTTTTCGGGGAAACAATGATCGCATTGATGGCAACCGGAAATGCAGCTTTACTTTCTGCTAATCCTTTTGAAAGCGTGCGTACGTTTGCTGCGACAATTGGTTCTGAAATGGCCGAAACTGTATTTGGAGAGACTCATTACAGTGTTTTGTTCTTTATCGGGTCATTACTTTTCATTTTCTCTTTCGCATTAAATGCGGTGGCTGAGTTTTATGTAAAGGGTAAATTATTGAAAAAATTCCAAGGAAAATAATTATGGAAAAAGTTATAAATGAATCAGAAAATCACTTTTTTTCCAGTAAAAAAAGTACTTCGGAAATAAAAGGAAAGATTTTCATTGGTATTACTCAATTAGCCGTAATCCTTATTATTGCTATTCTTTTTATCATTTTAGGGATTATCGTTTATGAAGGAAGAACCAAATTCTCTTGGGAATTTATATCTACTTTTCCAACAAATGGTATGACAGAGGGAGGAATTTTTCCTGCCTTGATAGGTACTTTTATCTTAGTGATTGTTATGTCTATAGCGGCGGTTCCTTTTGGGACAATTACCGCACTTTATTTAACGGAATATGCCAGTGAAAATTCCAAATTTGCAGCAGCGGTACGATTCTCGGTTCGTACGTTGGCGGTAGTGCCATCGATTATATTTGGTCTTTTTGGTCTTGGATTTTTTATCCAATTCTTGGGAGCTGGTGCTGATACTGTTTTTAATGGAGGACAATTGCGATGGGGACAACCTAATATTCTTTGGGCGAGTTTAACAATGTCTTTGTTGACTTTGCCTGTTATCATTGTTTCTGTTGAAGAATCCTTGAAAACAATTCCTCGTGAATTAAGGGAAGCCAGTTTGGCTCTTGGTGCAACCAAATGGCAGACTATCAGAAAAGTGGTGCTTCCGGAATCTGTTTCTGGGATTATGACAGGAACTATTCTTGCCGTGAGTAGAGGAGCCGGTGAGGTTGCTCCAATATTGTTTACGGGAGCGGCCTATTATTTGGCTACATTGCCAGGTTCTTTGAGTGATCAATTTATGAATTTGGGTTACCATGTTTATATTATGTCAACTCAATCTTCCGATGTGGAAAAGACGATGCCAATACAGTTTGCCACAACTTTAGTGTTGTTGATTTTGACACTTTCACTAAACGTTGTTGCCGTAATTATTAGATCAAGAATTAGAAGAAGAGCAAAATAATACTTAGTTCAACTAAATAGATTATTAGTTTAGACTTAACAAATAAGCAATGAAAGACATAAAAATAAAAGTTAATGATTTGTCATTATACTATGGTGAAAAAAAGGCATTGAATGAAATCACAATGGATATTCCAGCCAACAAAGTGACTGCTCTGATTGGGCCTTCAGGTTGTGGAAAATCTACTTTTTTGAGATGCATCAACAGAATGAATGACTTGATTCCTAGTGTTTCAATCACAGGACAAATGTTGGTGGAAGAAGTTGATATCTATGATAAAAATGTGGATGTAGTTAATATCCGCAAAAAGATTGGGATGGTTTTCCAAAAGTCAAACCCTTTTCCTAAATCTATTTATGAAAATATTGCTTATGGACCTCGTATTAACGGGATAAATAGTAAAGCAGAATTGGATGAGATTGTTGAAAAGTCACTGCGTCAAGCCGCTATTTGGGATGAGTTGAAAGATCGTCTGGAAGATTCGGCATTAGGACTTTCAGGGGGGCAACAGCAACGTTTGTGTATCGGAAGAACATTGGCGGTAAGTCCTGATATTATTTTGATGGATGAACCTGCAAGTGCCTTGGATCCTATCTCTACTTCAAAAATTGAAGAGTTGATACATGAGTTAAAGGAACAATACACGATCATTATTGTGACTCATAATATGCAACAAGCGGCCAGAACGAGTGATCATACAGCCTTTTTTTACATGGGGAATTTAATAGAAATGGGGAAAACAAATTCTATTTTTACCAAACCAATGCAAAAACAAACGGAAGATTATATTACAGGAAGATTTGGTTAATGGTTTTAAGTATATTAGTTTTGGTATGATAGTTGATTTTAAGCTATCAAATTTTTAGACTATTAAATTTATAAACTTCTACAATTTTAAATAAAATAAAATGGCAACACATTTCGAAATGGAACTAGATAATTTAAAAAGTATTATTAAAAAAATCGGAAAATTGGCTGAAGGCCAAGTCAGCGAAGCTGTTAAAATACTTTTGCAAGAACCGGAAGCCGCTGAAGGAAAAATTATAAAAAAAACCGAAAATAAAATTGATAAACTGGATGTCAAAATTGATGAGATTTGTCAAAGTATTTTTGCCTTGAAACAGCCTGTTGCTTCTGATTTACGTTTTATTATGTCAGCAATGCAAATCAGTAATGAGATTGAGCGAATAGGAGATTTGTCAATCAGTATCATGAAAAAAGCTAAAAACATTAAGGAAAAACACGATTTGATTGTGAAGTTCGATATTGGTGATATTGGTAGACAAGTTGAATTAATTACAGCTAAAACCAACAAATGTTTTGTTGAGCAAGACGGTAAAGCTACCGGAGAGATATTTGTTTTAAACAAGGATATTAGAAACAGTTGTGAAGATGCAATTCATGATATTATCAATGAAATGAAGGTGAATTCCAAAGCTGTTGTTTCAGGAACCAATTTGGTGATTGTTTTAAAACATTTGGAACGTATTTCTGAGCATTGTACGAATATCGCGGAGTATGTTTATTTTACGGTTAATGCTAAAATTATCAAGCATGATAAATTTGAGGATTTAAGATCTGAGGAATAGTTTTTCTTTCAGAATTTAAAATTTATAAATTGTAAAAAGTCGGAACATTTGTTTGTTCCGACTTTTTTGTTTTCAGGTATTCTGAAATAGTAAATCACTAGTCAGAAGATTGTATCAAGTATTAAGAAGCTTACATCATGCATTCTGAAGTGCGTGTCAGGGGTTCAGAAGCATGTAACAGGTATTCCGAAGTTCGTATCAGGCACAGGGAAGACCGTAACAGGGAGACGGAAGCTGGTGTTAGGGCGTTAGTTTTCATTTGAATACGCTATTTTACTGAGCGGAGCGTAAAAACAGTTGCAACAAACAGAATTTACACTTTGTAGTAATTATTTTCTATATTTGGGAAAAGCTATAACGAGGCATTTATCAGACCAAGCTAACCAGATTAGGTGGATTGGAATAATTTTATCAGACCTATATACAAGTTGTAGTCAATGCAAGCGACCGCGCAAAACCACATTATAAAAAATACTGTTGAAATTTAGCTTAACTAATAAATTGGAAAAAATGATTAGAATTACATTAACTTTTCTAGCTCTTTGTTTAACACTTTTCACTTTTGGTCAGGGAAAGAATCAGGAAAAATGGGAGAAAGTTATTTCAGAAATGACCAAAGTAAATGAAGGGGACACCATTAGTTTAAGGTCAAAAGACATTTTAGAATGGTCTGATTTTAAAATGTTACCTGAATTAAACAAAGATTTGAATGCTCATATAGAATTGACATTTGGCGTTTTTACCAAAAAAGTAAATGTTTGGACGGGAGTTATTACCGTTGAATCATATGGAGGAATTAGAAGGGATTTATCGTGGGTTAATTCACTACGTAAATCGCAGCAACTTTTAAATTATCTTCAATTGAAATATGAGATTGCACATTTTTTTGCAAAACAATCAGAAAAAGAGATTAATAGTAGAAAAATAAATGCAGGAAATGTAAATAAAATTAACGGAATTATAGAGACACATTTAAATGCCCGAGATAAAGCGCTTAATGAGTTTGATATAGAGTCTAATTTTGGCAATAATGCTGAAGTTATTGATAAATGGAAACAGAAACTCCATAATAACGAAATTTAAAATGCACTGCCTACAACTGCTACTACAACGGATTTGGGCAATAGGCTTAATGGAAAGTTGGTTTTGTATTTGGGATGATTTGCTTCGCCTGTTCGCTATCGCTTGGGTGGCAAATCCGAATAATGGGCTTAATTTAGTCTCGAACCCACTGTAGTACGAGAACATTATATGCAACCTTAAAAACGACTAAGATGAAATTGATATTTTTCACCTCAATTATACTTCTTTCTAAAATCTTAAATGCTCAGGTAAAAATTTCATTGAAAAACAATACTGGAGAAAGGATTGATTCTCTTAAGGTTGAAAATATGTTTGTAGGGACAATTGAAAAAGATTCTACAAAAATTGTAACATTTCAAAGCATTGTTTGTGATAGTGGAATTCCAATAATTGGTCTTTCAGGGAATATAGGTATTACAAAGTATAAAAAAGAGAATTTTCTCATTTGCGGAACTTTTCTGAAGACCATAACTGAGGCTGAATATAAAAGGAATATTATTTTGCTTCCTATTGGGAATGGGAACAATATTTTAATAGCTACCGAAAAATAATTACTGGCTATAACAGCTATTACAACGGATTTAGGCAATAGGCTTAATGGAAAGTTGGTTTTGTATTTGGGATGTTTTGCTTCGCCTGTTCGCTATCGCTCGGGTGGTAAATCTGAAAATAAGGCTTAATTTAATTCCAGACTGTTTGAGGTAAGGGACATAGATATAGTCTGACGAAACTTTATAACAGCAAAAAAACAAAATATCTCCCTTTAGCCCCGTTTGCAGTGAAAATCCTTATAAGCCGGGGTTCGGCTTATAAGATTGTAACGGAAAGCGGGACGATGTTGCCTAAAAAGCCAAATGTTTCTGCTTCAAAATTAGCCTTAAAAAACTTTAAATAACTCTTCCCAGTTTACAGTACTGTCCAATTGTGGAAGTCCTTTGAATTGCTCTATTTGAGAAAGATTTTCAATTCTAAAATTGTCTTGGGTTGCATAGGGAACTAAACCTTCATTTTGCAGTTTTTCGGCCAGATAGATTTGTTCATATTGCCCAGGAGTGGGAATGAAAAAGGCTTTTTTGTTGAGCTTAACCAAATCCATAATTGTAGTGTAACCTGAACGGCAAAGTACTTTTTCGCTTTCGTTGAAGGTTTGTTCCAATTGACGGGTTTTCATGAAATTATAATAGGTCACATTTCCTATCTGTTCCTTTTTTTGTTCGTTTTCGATAATACCTTTTACGAAAACTACTTTTCCGTCATACCGTTTTACCTCTTCGGTAAGATGGGCTTCCAGTAATCCGCGTTGTGGTTCCGGTCCGGACAGAATAATCATTAATTCATATTGAATCGGTAATGCCATTTTGTGCATGCGGCTCAATGGACCAAGATATCTTAAGTTTAGAGAGTTGTTTTCTAGATGTCCCAGTTTTCCTGTTAGGTTCAATTGACTATTTACATCTGGCACCCAGCAGGCATTGTATTTTTTGATAATGTATTGGTGTAATTTACTGGTAAACCAAGTAGTGTTTCCAGTCATGACATTTAATTGATGAGTGATAAATACCGACGGAATTTTGTTGCTAATAACCCCCAATCGATTATCGGATATGATTCCGTCTATTCCATGTTTCTGGATCCATTTGTTTACAATTCTTTTTTCTTCCCGGATTGCTTCTAGCATTTTAGGAAGGTTTTTCATCAGTTTCCATTTGAAATTTTTACCGTTTTTGGCATATTCAATTTGGTAGGAAGGCAATTCTAGGGTTTTTAAATAAGGAAATTCTTTTTTAAGTAACTCAAGGGCAATTCCATCTGATGCAATTATTGGGGTAAAATTATTTTCCTGTAATGCTTTAATAATAGGAATGCAACGGGTAGCATGACCCAGTCCCCAATTTAATGGGGCTATCAAAATAGTTTTATTTTCGGAATTTAAATTCATGTGTCAGTCTTACAGTTTAGTTGTAAGGCGAAAGATACTGGATGCTTTGTTTTTTAATGTTTGCAATGTATTACTAAAAGATTAATTAAATAAGCTGAGATTTTTTATGCTAAAGTACTATTGAAAATCGATAGTAAACAAAAAAGGCTAACCAATTTTGGATAGCCTTTGTGTTATTTGAAAAAACAAGTTTATTGTTTGATATAAGTTTTATTTCCGTTTGAATTAATATAGTATTTGCCTCCTTGTGGGCCAGTATATACTTTCTTGCCATTGTATTCTCCAGTTACTTTATCAGCAGTTTTTACGGCTGTTTTGGATTTGTCTGTGGTTTTGGCAACTTCTTTTTTGGTGTCTTTTTTGACATCTTTGGTTGTTTTATCGACTGTGGCTTTCGAATCTTTGACCGCTTTATCCGTTGTTTTTTTAGCGTCTTTTGTTGTTTTGTCAGCAGTTGCTTTCGAATCTTTGGTTACTTTATCGGTTGTTTTTTTAGCTTCTTTTGTTGTTTTTTCGACAGTCGCTTTCGAATCATTGGCTACTTTATCCGTTGTTTTTTTAGTGTCTTTTTTTGTTTTTTCGGCGGTCGCTTTCGAATCTTTAGCTACTTTGTCCGTAGTTTTTTTGGTGTCTTTTTTAGCTTTATCAGCAGTTGTTTTGGATTCCTTAGCTACTTTATCAGTAGTTTTTTTAGTGCTTTTTGTTGCTTTTTCTGTAGTTGTTTTTTCTGCAGTTTTAGTGGTTTGTCCGTAAAAAGTATTGGATACAATAAATAGGAAGCTTAATAACAATAATTTTTTACTCAAGTTTATCAGTTTGCTTTTTTTGTTTTCGTGAATCTGCGATTTCATATCAATTTAGTTTTTAGATTAAACCTAAATTTACTACTTTATTTTTTAATATTGGATTTAAAACAATTAAAAATAAGCTCTTAGCTCCACGCTTCCAGTATGAATAGCATCGCTGGTTTCGCTTTTTCGGCCTTGGTATACAAAATTTAAATCCAAAAACTTGGTTAAATTCATTTGAAACAGCGTTCTCCAGGTTACATTTTGTCCTCTTTGCAATCCTTCTAACATTTGGTATCCGGCAGAAGAAAATTCGTTGCCAACAAAGTCATTTTCATACAAAGAGATTTCTCCGTTCACGTTAAACTTAGAATTGCCAATGTAACTAAAGGAAGTGCCAAAACGATTTTGGGTTAAAGTATCTAAGCTGCCAATTTGATTCTCCTTGTTGATGTATTCATAAAAAAGATCTAAGCTCACGTTCTTGGAGAAAAGGTAACTGATTTTTGGAATCCATAAATAGCCTTCAATAGTATAATTTTTTTCTGCAAATGTTTGTGATTCTGTTGCAGTTTGAATGGTTTTGGCCAATATGTCAAATAGCCAGCTTTTTTGTAATAAGTGTTGGTATTGCAGTTGATGGAAACTATTTTTGTTTTGGATGGTTCCAATGGACAACAGGTTTTGGGTTTCGTTTTTGGTAAAAGTGTAGGTGACCGAATTGTCTCTTTTTCCTCTATTGTATGATAAGCTATTGGTAAAGATTTTGATAAGTCCCAAAATGTCTTCAGAAGATAATTCAAATGGATTCAGAGCCAAATGTTCTCCGTTATTTTTAATCTTTCGATCCATAATAAAGGAAGTCTGCATATAAAAATAGGACAGCATTTTCTTGAATGAACTGCTATTTTGCCAAACTATAGGATTGATTATAAAAGACTGTGAGAATCTGTTTTGGTTGGTTTTAATGTAAGTTTGATTCGGCAGAAAGATTCGGGTATAGGTTGCCAAATCTGAAAAAGGGGCGATTTCAAATTCCTCCAAATCTTTTATTCCATTGCCGTTGTAATCATTCCAGGTATATTTTCCCTGTCCAGCGGGAACTTCCACATAGGTGTAATCCTGAAAAGGCATGGTTCCAGAATTGGTTTCGTAAAGCGTATTGCTTTGAACAAGTTTATTGAAAAACTGGTCGTTGTATAGCATTTTTGCATTTAGCGAAGGCGTTGTTTTTAAAGAGGGGTCGGTGTAGTTTAATTGTCTGTAGTTTATGAACAATGATAAATCACGACTTTCAGTTTGAAATAATTTGGTTTGCAAATTATAACTGTTTGAAGTGTTTACTCTTTGCAGCAATCCGTTTTGAACACTATCGTTTACTCTTTTTACATATCCCAATTGGACATAAACTTTGGTGCTGTCGCCATGACCTGCATATATTCCGTATTCCGAAAAGCGTTGGCTTAACAAAGAGAATTGCTTGGTAGCTTTATTTTTTTCTTGATTGTCTTCAAAACGGAGCGTACTGCCAATCCAGTCTTTTTTGGAATTGTAGCGAACATGCGAAAAGTTTCTCAAGAATTTTGTGGTGTTTTCCAAATCATCACTTTTTAAATAACTTCCATCGGTTTTAATGTTCCAATGGTCAAATTCAAATCCTGCGTTGAGGTTGTTTTTTATACCTGAGTAAGTATTCGAAAGTGCTAGTTTCTGAAAAGCATAAGTAATTGTTGCAACTTTTGTAGAGTCTTTACTTGGGATTAAATTAAAATTCAAACCTGTACCCAATAAGCTCTGGTCTCCAGTAGTTGTTGTATTCACATTCCAATCTCGGTAGAATTCGATGCTGTTGATACGTTCTACGGGTTTGAATTCGGCTTCTATGCCTTGATAATTGAAGAAAGCATCAACATTCCATTTTTTGGAATACAATCGTTGTTTGGCGTTAATCTCGCCCGACAATCCTTGGTTGTTATTGTCGTCTATTGTTGAGAATAAGTTTTTATCACTGTTGCTGACGGCCAGTTCAAAATCGACAGCCGTTTTTTCTGAAGGGTTGTATTTCCCGAAGAAAGTGGCTACTTGTGATTTTATGGGAGCAACCAATTGTATGACGGGTTCGTAGTTTCCTTGTGGTACTCCATTTACGGGAGCTATATATTCAAATATTTTGTCCACGCTGGTAGGATTTGTCAATATGTAATTTCCTTTGGCTTGACCGATTAAAGTAAATTGAACATTGTACAATTCATCATCGGGGTTTGTGGAATATTCATAAATAGTTGAAGTGCCAAGGATGGCTTTTTTATACTGTATTTTTTTTTCGTCATAGGTGTCAGGAACGGCTGATGGAGCAATCATTAAGTTCGAATTATCTCCGGCGTTCGCCAAAATTTGAGCCTGTTCACTAGAAAGATTTTGCTGAACGGGTTGGTTTTTCAAATCATTTTCAGAATATACAGCGGCACCAAAATTCCATTTCTTATCGGTGTAACTTCCACCATCATAGGTGATGAATCTGGTGTAATTGTTCTCGGAATATTGGTATTCGACCACAATTCGCATCTCGGAAGTAATGGGGAACTGAGAATTAAACACGATTTCCCCCGAATTATAATCGATAATGTAGTCGAAGTTTTCGCCTCTTTTTAATAAAACACCATTGACATAAACCCGCTCCGAACCAATGATGACCAAAACATATAATTCACCATTTTGTCCAACCAATTTATACGGACCTTGATTACCTTCCTGTCCTTTGAAATTACTGCTGGCATAATTTCCTGTAACCAATCCGCCCGATGCAAAAACATTGGTCTTGCTCTCTTCATTTCCAAAATTGACCGTTGCAGATAATCCCTGAATTTTTTTGTTGAAAGTAAGGAAACGCGTAGTGTTGTTGCCAATGAAGACATCGCCGGCACGAACATTCCAACTGTCGGTAAAAAGCTCCATGAAAATGTTGTCATACTGATTCAGCCGTTGCGAATAACTTCCTTCCTGAACGGGAATGTTAGTGTCTTGAATCGAAGCTCGAATACTGACTTTTTCGGATATTTTTCCCGTGATGTGAAAGTCTAGATTTGAATTGACCACCGCATTTTGATTGTTGCCAATAGTGACACCCCTAGAAAGACTTCCTGTTGCTAAAATACCATCAAAAGGAATGTTTTTTGGAGCCGAAATATTCTCCATTTTGTATAAATTCTGATTAGTGGCATCGTTGTCAATGATTTTGCTGCTGTCGTAAATAGTATATTCTTTGGTTAAAATATCCGGTAGTTTTAGATAATAAACCGTTAGGGAGTCAGTAGGAGAGAGGGTTTTGTTTTTGAATAAAAGATAACCCTTGGGAAAGTCGATTTGGTATAAAGTACTGTCGATGACTTGGTTTTTGGAATCCAAAATTTTGAAAAAACTGGAGTTGATGCTTACGGATTCCAAATGGATGGTGTCGGTTGTAAAGGCTATTTTTTTGGTAGTGTAAGTCGAATCTATTTCTTGAGCCTGAAGCCCAGAAAAATAAAAAATGATAACCCAAAATAATACCTTTTTTAGCATAAACAGTATAACTCCAAAGTGTCAAAAATAGTGTTTATTATTTTTATAATGTGTTAATTAGTCGATGTCCCAATTCGAGATATTGAAAATGATTTTAAGGATTGAATTTTAGATAATAAGGCACATTAAAAAATAAAAAAATGGAAGCCAAATTCTCAGCTTCCATTTTTAAGGTTAATCAGTTTTTTGGTAATGTATTAATTCTCTTTTGTTACAATTTGCATTGTTTCCCTGCTCACTTGTTTCAGCAGCACCGTTTTGTTTTCTTCAACCGTTTGAGCGGCGTTTTCATTAAAATGTCTAATGGTATATAAAGTAACATTTTCAGTAAAATCTACTTTGAATTTTTTGGAAAGAATTGCATTCAATTCATTGAAATTTCCAAATTTATCTTCCACACAAACCGAAAAACTAATCGCAGAATTCTGTATTAAGTTTACTTTTAGTTTGAATTGGTGAAATAAACCAAATATTTCACTGATGTTTTCTTCCATGATGAAAGAGAAGTCTATTGAAGATAATGAAATCAACAATTGGTTTCTTTTTACAATGAAACAAGGTAAATACGGTTCCAAATCCACTCCTTTGGAAACTGCAGTTCCTTTCAATAATGGATTGATAAACGATTTTACATACAATGGAATTTCCTTTTTCTGTAAAGGTTGCAATGTTTTTGGGTGAATAACAGATGCACCATAAAATGCCAATTCAATAGCTTCACGATAAGAAATTTGATTCAGCAAGCTTGCATTTTCAAAATATCTTGGGTCGGCATTCATTACTCCGGGTACGTCTTTCCAGATGGTTACGCTTTCGGCATTTAGACAATAAGCAAAGATTGCAGCAGTATAATCCGAACCTTCACGGCCTAAAGTGGTAGTAAAATTGTTTTCATCAGACCCCAGGAATCCTTGAGTGATGTTCAAAATTTTACGTTTAATGTTGTTGGAAATGTTTTTTTGCGTCAATTCCCAATCTACTTCCGCATCTCTATAAGTCGAATCTGTTTTAACAAAATTTCTAACGTCCAACCATTGTGTTTGAATACCTTTGAAAGCCATAAAATGACTTAAAATTGTAGTCGAAATCAATTCTCCGAAGCTTACGATTTGGTCGTAAACAAAATTGTAATTTGGTGATTTATTATGGGCTAGGAAATATTCTAAATCAGCAAACTGATCATTAACTGCCGCAAAAACTTCATTTGTATCATCTTCAAATAAATCCAACAAGATTTGATTGTGGTATTTTTTCACTTCCTGCACCGATGAATTCAATTCTGGAGATTTGTCAAAATAATTTTTGATAACCTCTTCCAAAGCATTAGTTGTTTTTCCCATTGCCGAAACAATCACTAACACATCCTCATAACCCACTTGTTGCAAAACGTCATAAACGTTTTTGATACCGGCTGCATCTTTTACGGAAGCACCACCAAATTTAAATACCCTCATTTTTATTCAGATTTTAGATTTCAGATTTTGGAATTTCTCCAAAACGAAATCATATTTTATTTTTTTAATTTTTTAATTTGTTGTCCAAAAAATAGTTAATTGCATTTTCATCCATTTGTGCAACTCTCCATTCATCCAATACTTTGGCTCCCGATTTTTCATAAAAATCAATTGCCGGTGTGTTCCAGTCCAAGACGTTCCAATCGATTCTACGGACCTGATCTTTTTTGGCTTGTTTGATAATTTCTGAATACAAAGCATATCCCAATCCGGTTCCGCGCATACTATCTTTAACTACTAAATCTTCCAAATGGATTGTTTTTCCTTTCCAAGTAGAGTATCGGTAATAATACAAGGCGATGCCCACAATTTCATTTTCAACCTCGGCAACAAAAACCTGAAACAAAGGATTTGTGCCAAAACCATCACGAACCAAATCTTCTTCGGTAATCAAAACGGCATCTGGCTCATTTTCGAACACTGCCAGCTCCTTAATTAATGCCAAAACACCATGCATGTCCTCTTTTTTTCCTTTGCGTATTTTCATGATTTCGTATTATTATTCTTGAATTCTATTAAAAAATAGTCAAATAGCAACTAGTTTTTGTGGAATATGTAGCAAATATACAATACTGATAAACTATCTACGTATTATTCTTTTCAATTTCACAAAAAAAACGATATTTGTGACTTCAAACTAACTACATCGATTTCGTAATGGAAGAAAGAAACAAGACACTAGGGGAATTTATTATTGAAAACCAAAAAGCATTTCAGTATTCATCAGGTGAATTATCCAGGATCATAAACTCAATTCGGTTGGCTGCCAAAGTAGTCAATTACAAAGTAAACAAAGCTGGATTGGTAGATATTGTGGGAGCCGTGGGTGAACAAAACATTCAGGGTGAAGATCAGCAAAAATTGGATGTGTATGCCAATGAGATTTTTATCCAAACTTTAATCAACCGCGAAATTGTTTGTGGTATTGCTTCGGAAGAAAATGACGATTTTATTACTGTTGAAGGAAGCGATAGCAGTCATAACAATAAATACGTGCTTTTGATGGATCCGTTAGATGGTTCGTCTAATATTGATGTGAACGTTTCGGTAGGAACTATTTTCTCTGTTTATAGAAGAGTAACGCCTATAGGAACTCCAGTTACACTAGAAGATTTTTTACAACCTGGGACTCAACAAGTGGCTGCTGGTTATGTAATTTATGGAACATCGACGATGCTTGTGTACACAACTGGTCATGGCGTAAACGGATTTACATTGAATCCTGCTATTGGAACATTTTATCTTTCACACCCTAATATGAAATTCTCAGAAGACGGAAATATATATTCCATCAATGAGGGGAATTATGTTCATTTCCCACAAGGCGTGAAGGACTATATTAAATATTGTCAGTTGGAAGAAGAAGATCGTCCTTACACTTCTCGTTACATAGGAAGTTTAGTTGCCGATATTCATAGAAATATGATCAAAGGAGGAATTTATATTTATCCAACAAGTTCCAAAGCTCCAAAAGGGAAGTTGCGTTTGTTGTACGAATGTAATCCTATGGCATTTATTGTTGAACAGGCTGGAGGAAAAGCTTCGGATGGTTTTGATAGAATAATGGAAATCCAACCTACAGAATTACACGAAAGAGTGCCTTTCTTTTGCGGTAGCATAAAAATGGTTGAAAAAGCGGAAGAGTTTATGCATAAAGCAAAACTTAGTAAATATTAAACCGAGTAAAAACCAAATATTAAACCAAAAAATAGCTCCCATTTCGGGAGCTATTTTTATTTGTACATATTTTTCATTTCGTAGATAAAAGTGTCGAGATCTACATGTTTGTCAACCAATTTGAGTGCTTTGTCCACAATATAATTCACGTTGGCAGGAGTAAACCCTAGAGCTAATGCAAATTTAATCATTAAGTGTTCTTGCAGATCTCCCAGTTGATGGTCTCGGCGAACTATTCTCGCTAGTTTGTGTAGGCTTTCCAGTCTTTCAATGTATAAGTATGGTGCGTTGATTGGATATTTGTTAGGGTCTTTTAAAATCTCTTTGTATTCTTCTTCTGAAATTTCAAGATCTACAGCTAGTTTGTCCAGAAATTTTTGTTCTTGTTCTGTAATATTTCCGCCAGCATAGGCTACACGCACAATGGCTGAAAAATGACCTTTGTTTGCTTGGTTGAATTCGCTGCTAAATAAATCTGAGAATGGCATAATTGTGGTGTTTAAGGTTTGACATAAAGATAATTAATTTTTCACTAATGATTTTTGTTTTTAATGACTTTTTTGTACGATTGACCTCTATTTTTTATTTTTTTTGAAGAATGATTTTTTATTCAAATATTCCATTTTCAAAATTAATCGTAAGTTTACAACCCCATATCAAATTAATTAATTTATGATGTCAGAATTTTTGATTTACTTTCAAATAGGATTGAAACACGTACTGAATATACATTCCTATGATCATGTTTTATTTTTAATTGCGTTATCTGTTCCTTTCTCTTTCAATGACTGGAAAAGAATTTTGCTTTTGGTAACTGTGTTTACTTTGGGACATACAACAGCATTGTTTCTTTCCGTTTTTGGAATTATTTCAGTTAAAGTAAATGTGGTAGAATTACTCATCCCGATTACAATATTAATAACGGCTCTATATAATTTGTTTACAGCAGGTAAATCAGGTAAAAATGATAGTGTCAATTTAGTTTTTATAATAACACTTTTCTTTGGAATCATTCATGGATTGGGTTTTTCTAATTATTTTAAAACCATATTAGGAGGAAGTCCAAGTTCGAAGTTATTGCCAATGGCCGAATTTGCATTAGGAATCGAAGCCGCTCAAATTGTAGTAGTGATTGTTGTGCTTATTTTGTCGTATATTGTACAAACGGTATTTCGTTTTTCAAAACGCGATTGGACATTAGTGATGTCGGCATTTATAATTGGGGTAGTGTTGCCTATGATTCTGGAAAGTGAAATCTGGAAAAGATAATTCAAAATATGAACAAAATAAAATTGAATAAATACGACAAAGCCTATCTTAGAATAGCTACAGAATGGGGTTTGTTGTCTTATTGCCAAAGAAAAAAAGTAGGAGCCATTATTGTAAAAGACCGCATGATTATTTCGGACGGGTATAATGGAACACCTTCAGGTTTTGAAAACTGTTGTGAAGACGAAGAAGGTTTGACGCGTTGGGATGTTCTTCATGCTGAAGCAAATGCAATATTGAAAGTGGCCAGATCAACTCAATCCTGCGAAGGGGCGACTTTATACATCACGCTTTCGCCTTGTAAGGAATGCAGTAAATTGATTCATCAATCGGGGATAAAAAGAGTGGTGTATCACAATGGATACCGAGATGATTCTGGAATACAATTTTTAATGAAAGCAGGCATAGAAGTAGAACATATTCCCGTTTTGGAAGATTAGTAAAACAGACTTAGTTTAAAATTTTGGAGCAGAAAGATTTGGTATATTTGTAAATATCATCCCGCTATCCGTTGCAATCTCTCTCGTTGAAAAAACGAGAGAGGATTTCTACTGCTATCGGGGCTAGAAGGAGACATTTAGCTTTTTTGCAATCATTCAAAAAAAAGAGTAGTAATCAAACTCAGATTAGGAAAAATGAAATTCGACAACAAATATTTACCCATACTTATTGGGGGCATTTTTGCCCTTGGAATTTTTATAGGTAGTTTGTCTGGTTCGCCTTCGTCTAAATCTTTCATGGCCAAAAAGAATACCAAGGAAAAACTCAACAAACTGATTGATTTCATTGATAGCGAATATGTAGATGATGTCAATACTGATTCTATTGTGAGTCTTACCGTGAATAATATTTTGGCAAAATTAGATCCTCATTCAGTTTATATTCCACCAAAAGAGCAAGCCGAGATAGCCGAGACTATGAAAGGTGATTTTGTAGGGATTGGGATTAATTTTTATATGTTTAAAGACTCTTTGGCTATTATAAATCCAGTTAAAAATGGGCCTTCAGCAAAAGCGGGAATCAAAGCGGGAGATCGTATTTTGTATGCTGATAAAACCAAATTATTTGGTCGAAAATTGCCTAATGACAGTTTGTTTGCCACGCTAAAAGGAGCGGCAGGTTCACAAATTGAATTGACGGTTTACAGAAAATCTGAACACAAGAAAATGAAGGTAACCATAAAGCGTGATGTTATTCCGTTGAAAAGTGTTGATGTAGCAATGCTTTTGGATAACACTACAGGTTATATCAAAATTAATCGTTTTGCCGAAACGACTTCTGATGAGTTTAAAAAAGGTTTGGCATCTTTGAAAAAACAAGGTGTAAAAACGCTAGTAATTGATGTTCGGGATAATGGTGGAGGTTATATGGAAGAGGCTATTGCCATTGCCGATGAGTTTTTGAAAGACAAAGAATTAATTGTTTTTACCAAAAGCAAAAAAGAGCCAACAGAAAAAACATATGCCACAGAACAAGGTAGTTTTGAAACGGGTAATGTATTTGTTTTGATTAACGAAAATAGTGCTTCGGCAAGTGAGATTTTGGCTGGAGCCATACAGGACAATGATCGCGGAATTATTGTGGGAAGACGATCATTTGGTAAAGGATTAGTACAACGCGAAATGGATTTTAATGATGGTTCGGCTGTTCGATTAACCATTGCAAGGTATTATACTCCAACAGGAAGATCCATTCAAAAGCCTTATTCCAAAGGAAATGAGGAGTATTTTAAAGAGTCAGATTCTCGTTTCTTGCACGGCGAGCTGTATAAAAAAGACAGCATAAAAGTGGTTGATTCTCTTAGGTTTAAAACCAAAAAAGGTAAAATTGTTTATGGTGGTGGTGGAATTGTACCCGATGTTTTTGTGCCTTTGGAAGCGGAACACGGAGCAGAAAATGTTTCGTATTTATTACAGTCAGGAATCGTTGGGCATTTTGTTTTTGAAGAATTAGACAAAGACAGAAATGCATTTGCCAAATTGACTTTCGAACAATTTAAAATAAAAATCAACACTACCGATTTGTATTTTAATGCTTTTCAGAAATACCTTTCTCAAAACGGATTGGAAGTTAATTTAGACAACTATAAACCATTGGTAAAAAGATATGTCAATGCAGAGTTTGCAAGACAATTATTTGGCGACACTTATTATTATGAAATGGTTTTGAAAGAAGATGCCATGATAAAAGCGGTCTTGAAGCAAAATTCAAAACTTCAAACTGTAAAGTAAATTTAATAAGTATAAAAAGTAGTTTATTTTCTAATGCTATCGTGAGAATGAGTCTGAATTCCCTCGTTCCATAAAGTAAGTAAATCTGTAGCGACTGCGGCACCACTTCCTGCAGCAATAGTCAATTGGCTTCGCCAGCCTGCGAGAGTTCCTATAACATAAATTCCATCGGCTACTTTATGGTCAATATTTTTTAGCTGAATCCTTTGTTTTTCGGGTAGGGCTTTTTTATGCGGTTCCACAAACTGCATTAAACCCTCGATAGCAAAAGTATTGGCTGAACCAATGCCAATTACAATAGTAGCAGTTTTGTAAGTATTTTTGTTTGTAACAACTGTAAATTCGGGATAGTGGCCTTCGATTTTCAATACTTTTTCCTCAGGGATTTGAAGAATATGGGGATAAGTGTTGGATAAATGATCGATGCTTTCAATTAGTAATTCCGAACCTAATTTTCCTGGAGGAATTCCGTAAGCATTGTTGAAAAGGGCCTCTTGAAGAGATGAAGTCTTTTGATGCGTAAGAATTCCGATTTTCTTAGACGAAACAAATGATTTGTTTTTGGCAGAACCCAGTACCATGGCGCATGATATTCCGGAAACGCCGCCGCCTATAATTAATACGTCAAACACAGTTATGCGTTATCGTTCATTTTTTCAACTATTTTTTTAGACATTCTAAAAATAAGAAGAATTAATACTGCACAAAATGAAGCGACTACACCAACGAACGCCACTACGCTATCTCCTTTAAATGGATTTTGAAAATCAATTAAAGTAATGTTGAAAATAAGAAGCGCAACTGCCAAAAGCACTAAGATGTTAGTGAAAATTTTCATAGGTTTAATTTTTTTATAAAAATACCAAAGATTTTTTTGAATCAAATTTTGAAATAAAAATTGCTTAAAATGGGCTGTAATCTTTGACGAATAAAATATTTAGGGGGTAAATTTATAATTTTTTTTTTTAGACAAACAAACCTTTAACATTAGCGGCGAATAATTTAACAGCTATTGCTAAAAGTACTACACCAAAAGTCTTACGAATTACGCCAAGTCCATTTTGTCCTAGCATTTTTTCAATTTTTCCGGATGATTTCAGAACAATATAAACCAATATAATGTTTAATATAATTGCGAGGACAATATTTATGGTGTGAAATTGTGAACGTAAAGAAAGTAAAGTGGTCATTGTTCCCGCTCCGGCAATTAATGGGAATGCCAATGGTACAATTGAGGCAGAACTCGCTTCTTCGTCTCGATAAATACGAATACCTAAAATCATTTCCAAGGCTAAAAAGAATAATACAAAAGAACCCGCTACCGCAAATGAATGAACATCAATTCCTATTAGGCTCAAAAATTCTTCTCCAATAAATAAAAATAATATCATAATCAATCCGGCTACCAAAGCCGCTTTTTCCGATTCGATATGACCATGTTTGGCTCTCAATCCCACTATGATTGGAATAGATCCCACTATATCAATTACGGCGAAAAGTACCATTCCTACAGTTATTATTTGCTTTAAATCAAAATCCATCATAAGTGTTATTTTTTAATGAAAAGTCGGGTGAAAACTTTTTTGAATTTCAAAAATACGGTTATTTTTTCATTTTGAGAATTCTATTATTAAATGATTGAGTGGTCATTTTTTTGCGTTTTATTGAATTATAAACATAGAATTAATCAAAAGTTAAAATAGTTAATTACTTGAAAATCTGTTTTAAATTTGTTAGTGGTTTTAAATGTTGTGCATATGTTGCAAACGTAGTTAGTAATGAAATTCTTGGTTTTGTTGTTTTATTAGGGCAAATTTGGGTAGTAGATTTATGTAAGGAAAATTGTTGCAATGTGTTAATTAGTACAGTTTGTTGGCTTATGTTTTGTGAGTGTTTTTTATTTCTTGAATCTTTGGTTACCTTTGCAAAATGTTTCAACTAGGAAAAACCATCGTATCAGAGGATATACTCGAAAAAGAATTTGTTTGTAATTTGTCAGCTTGCAAAGGGGCTTGTTGTGTCGATGGAGATGCTGGGGCGCCGTTGAGTTTGGCAGAAACAAAAATATTGGAGGAAATATATCCAAAAGTTAAACCGTTTTTAAGAAAACAGGGCATTGAGGCTATAGAAGCTCAAGGGGCTTGGGTAAATGGTGCTGATGGAGATCTTGAAACACCTCTAATTGATAATAAAGATTGTGCCTACGTTATTTTTGACGGGAAAACCGCTCTTTGTGGAATTGAGCAAGCCTATAATCAAGGTATAATAGATTGGAAAAAACCTGTTTCCTGTCATTTGTATCCAATACGAGTTAAAGATTTCACCGAGTTTGCAGCTGTCAATTATGACAAATGGGATATTTGTGACGCAGCCTGTTCTTTAGGGCAAGAACTCGAAGTTCCTGTGTACAAATTTGTCAAAGAAGCCCTTATTCGTCGCTTTGGTGAAGATTGGTATTTGGAACTTGAAAAAGTGGCCGAAGACTTAAAAAAAGGTTTATAAAATCTAACTCTAATTTCTATCTCTGGTCTTTTAAAATTTCTATATTTTACGGGAGTTTACTTCTTTTAGTGATAATTAAAACATTGTTAATCAACATGTTAATTATTTAGTAATAAAATAAGGATTTTTTCTTATTTGTTAAAAACTATGAGGTATTGTGAATAAGTTTGGCTTTTAATAACAACATTAATTCACAATCTTTGTAATTCAAATTTCGCATCTATTTTCAGTATAAAAATCAAAATAAACAAACAAAAT
>NZ_DASTTN010000465.1:0-3885 GCF_035760125.1 Flavobacterium sp. | reverse complement strand
TCAATTAAGCCTATTTTGAGTTGCTCCCTTTGGAACATAGTAATAGCCTCCATGATTTCAACTTCACCCAAATCAACAACTATAAAATGCAGACCAAGTTTTTTCAGTTCTTCTTTCACCGCCATTTTACAGCGATTGCTTACCATATATTTGATGTATAATTTCAAAGTTGTCTTATTTAATAGATTAAGTAAAGGTCGTTTAACTATCGAGAGTTGATGTTGTAGAACTTTGGTGAATTGTTGTATAATTCACTGATTTTTAAGAGGTGTATATATAAGCTATACTAAAAGTAAAACTTTTAGTAATCGAAGTGCAATTCCGAAGTCTCGGAATTAGAATGGGAAGAAAGTTTTTTAAGACTTACTGATTTATTACAGCTTCATCTAACTTAATAATCCTTACTAATCCATCTTTTGGATTGGGGATTCCTAACAAATGTAGTTATAACTAAAGCCAATTGCTATTGATATAGGAGTTATCTTTTGGAAGTAATGATGAAGTATCTAATTTATTCGTTTGAAAGACAGTGTTTAAGAAGTATTTATTTTTTATGCTTCAATTTTTGCTAGAAGAAAAAAAAGTTTCATTAGTAAATTTTCAATAAAAGATTGGGGTCAGGACAGTTTTCCAAGTAATAATCCCGGTCACTTTTACTGCAAACACCAGGATAATCACCACAATTATCACCGATGTTTTTAATAATTTGAAAATGTAGATGAGGTGCATAATCACCATTAACGGTAGGATCTCCCAATGAGGCTAATTGTTTTCCTTTTAAAAAAGAAGCCCCAATTTTGAGTTCAGCAATACTTTCTAACGATAAATGTCCATATAAAGTATAGAAAGTCTGATTTTTCAATTGGTGTTCCAATATGATTGTGGGACCATAATCTCCCAGATTGTTATTGTAATTGAAGCTATGAACAGTTCCATCCAAAGCCGCCAAAACAGGAGTTCCGGCTTTAATCCATAAATCTAATCCGATGTGAATGTTTCTTTCTTCGGTTTTGTTGTCATTAAAAACGGAACTTCTTTTGTATAAATTTCGCTCCTCATTATATCCTCCGTAGGCCACTTTCGAATAATTATCCGATAAGGTTCTTTCGATGAAATTTTCAAAATCAATCGCATTGTCTATAGCAAGTCCTGCTAAAGTCGTATTAGAAACGGATAAATCCAAAGGAATATATTGATCATGAGGAATTGAATCGTCTATTACGTTTACATTCTGAATGCTTTTTAGGAGTTTTTCCAAAGGGTTCATTTATTTTTTTTAGGAAGTCTAAATTTAAAATAAAAAAAATCAAGATAAATAATTTGCGAAGCATTATAACTTTTAATTGTGAATTGAGTCTCATATTCATTGGATTAGGAATACAAATCAAAAAAAAGCATTCCATTCTGGATTAGCTTCTTTGATTATCCTAATGTGATATATTTTTATCGGCAAATAGTCCCTTATTTTTTATAAGCAAGTCAGTATTGTTTTATTAAATAGCAATCATTGAGCTCTTGTAATTCATTGACTTAGTGTTAATTAAGGTTAAAATTAAATTTATTAGTTTTCTTGTTTTTAACTTCGGGCTGTTTTTTTTTTACTATTCTTCTAAAAGTTAAGGTAAAAATTTTTTAAAAGAGACATAATATAATTTGTCTTTTTGATCATAATAAACGCCTCGTCTACTGCATTTTTACTTATTGATGATTGTTCGAGTTACATTCGAACCATTGGTAACTGGCTTTATTTTGTGCCGATTTTAAAATAATCATTTAAAACAAGGCGTCTATGGAAAAACAACCTCTTCTTCAGCATCCTCTAAAAGGATAAACCGTCCCCCATTTTATATAGAAAGAATAGAGAAGCTATTTTAATTTCTCTAATGACTATTCTTGTCTTTTATTGTAACCTAATACTATTTAGAAATATTGAGTTATTCTATTTTTTCTGCCCTTTCCTTCTTATTGTTGAAAGAGAGTAAGACTTTGGGAAGAAAATAAAAAGGATTTGTTTTTGTATTTCTAAATTATATAATTCCAATTTTTTGAATGAAAATTAAATCAACTTTCGTCAACAACCTTGTGAAACTTGACAGCTGTTATTATGAAATCAAATTTGTACGGTGTATTATCACTAATTGTGATTGCGTACACCATGAATTGTTGTTCCTCTGATAATGCAGAACCAGAAGATACCAGTGTATCCTCTTTCAAGGTTATGGACTATACTTATATTTCATCAGAATTAGAGACTCTTAAATTGATAAATGATTACAGAGTAAGTATAGGTTTAAATTCGTTGGAGAAAATTAATCACATCTCCTATAAATCAGAAGAACACGATAATTATATGATTGCCAATAATGTGGTCAACCATAATGGTTTTGCTGAACGCTCAGAAAACATGACAAATGTTTTGGGAGCTAAGACAGTGGCTGAACTTATAGCTTATAATTACAATTCTCCTCA
Organism: Flavobacterium sp.; assembly: GCF_035760125.1. Lineage (GTDB taxonomy): Bacteria > Bacteroidota > Bacteroidia > Flavobacteriales > Flavobacteriaceae > Flavobacterium. The sequence continues at coordinate 1,416 of NZ_DASTTN010000465.1, read as the reverse complement.
AGCTGTTTTTGCTGCATGGCTGAAAAGCCCTAAACATAGAGAAATAATCATTGGGGATTATACGCATTTTGGAATTTCAATAAGGGAAAACCCTCAAAACAAAAAAAAATATTACACTAATATTTTTATTAAAATTTAATCTACAACTAAAAAAGCCAGACAAAAAATAATTTTATCTGGCTTTTTAACGATTTAAAATTTTCTAATATAAAGCAGGGAATTTGAAAGGATTCACCTCATTCATCATGCTATATACCTTTTCGTAAATATCTTCAGCAGAAGGTTTTGAGAAATAATCACCATCTGTTCCGTAAGCAGGTCTGTGTGCTTTTGCTGTCAAAGTTTGTGGCTTGCTGTCCAAATGATTATAAGCATCTTGTTGTTCAACAATTTGTTGTAAAATATAAGCAGAAGCTCCACCAGGTAAATCTTCATCAATAACCAATAAACGATTGGTTTTTGCAATACTTTTTACAACATCTTGATTGATATCAAACGGAAGCAATGATTGTAAATCAATAATTTCGCAGTCAATGCCAACTTCAAATAATTCTTTTGCAGCTTGTTCTACTAATCGTAATGTAGAGCCATAAGAAACAAGTGTTATGTCGGTTCCTTTTCTCAATGTTTCCACAACACCAATTGGTGTTTTGAATTCACCATAGTTCAAAGGTGCTTTTTCTTTCAATCGGTAACCATTCAAACATTCGATAACCAAAGCAGGTTCGTCACATTCCAATAAAGCATTGTAAAAACCAGCTGCTTGTGTCATATTTCTAGGAACCAAAACATGTATTCCTCTTATGGCGTTTATAATCATTCCCATTGGAGAACCGGAATGCCAGATACCTTCCAAACGGTGTCCACGGGTACGTATAATAAGTGGTGCCTTTTGTTTACCAACAGTTCTGTATTGTAAAGTAGCCAAATCATCACTCATAATCTGAATGGCATACAATAGATAATCTAAATACTGAATTTCGGCGATCGGACGCAATCCTCTCAGTGCCATTCCAATTCCTTGACCTAATATGCTAGCCTCACGAATTCCAACATCGGCAACACGTAACTCTCCGTATTTCTCTTGCATTCCTTCAAGCCCTTGGTTTACGTCACCAATGTTTCCAGCATCTTCTCCAAAAATTAAAGTTTCTGGATATTTGGTAAAAAGTGCATCAAAGTTGTCTCTCAATATCATTCTACCGTCAGTATCTTCTGTGGCATCACCTGGATATTGTGGTAAAACTTCTTTAACAGAAAAAACATTTTTATCCGATTCAGAAAATAAATTGCTACTAAATTTCGGTTGTGTTTTTTTTATGTAATCAGTAATCCAATTGGATAATTCAATTTTGTCTTCTTCATTGATAATCAAACGCAATGTTTTTCGTGCGATTACCATTATTTCCTTTTTCA
>NZ_DASTTN010000464.1:0-4379 GCF_035760125.1 Flavobacterium sp. | reverse complement strand
TAACATTCTATCAAAACGCATTCTTTTTATGGCAAAATCATACTCGTATTTATTTCTACTTCCTCTTGGTATTTCAATTAATACATCAAAAGTTTTTAATTTGTCTGCAGTCATTATTCTTTTATCTTTTCTTAATTTATTTACGACTGCAAAAGTAATCAAACTATACTTTTTTGCAATAAAAAAAGACAGTTTAATCCAGTTATTAGTGAATAATTACTTCTTTTTTAGTAGACTATTGTTCGTTTACGTTTTTTTAGATAATAATGCCAAAGCAAAAATGTGGCATAAGAGCGGTATGGACTCCATTGTTCGGTATGAATTTCCATTTCTTGTTTGTCATGAATGTCAAGCAATTCTTTGATTGTATTCACGACCGCAATGTCGCCTAGTGGAATTAAATCGGGTTCTTGAAGGCAAAACATCAGGTAAATATCAATGGTCCAATTTCCGATTCCTTTTAATTTGATTAATTCTTCCCGAACTTGTTGCGCTGATTTTGTCGCTAAAGCTTCAATATCAAGCTCTTTATTAAGAACAGCATGGGCTAATATTTTTATATAATTAGTTTTTTGGCGGCTAACTCCCAAAGCTCTAAACTCTTCGTCTGGTAAAACGGACATTGTTTCGGGATCACAGGTTGTGTGTGCTTTGATTTTTATAAATGTGGCTTTCGCCGAATCTATGGAAACCTGTTGCTCTAAAATCAATAGTACCAAAGTCTCAAATCCTTGGGGTCTTTTTGGAATTGTCGGTAATCCGTAAGTGTCTATAATGTGTTTGAATATGGAATCTTTTTGAAAAAGATAATCGATAGCTTGTTGCATAATTAGATTTTTTTAGCCCAGATTGCTCCGCCAGTTCGCTTCGCTCGTGTTAAATGAAAAGCCTTATGAAAAAAACTGCTAATTTTTGTGAAAGTAAAAAAGCGACCGGAGGAAGCTCTTTTTACTTTTTTACAAAAATAGCAGTTTTTGAGTAAGCTTGTAAAGGATAGCTGTATAAAGCTTCTAGAAATAGAATCCAAACGATCCTTTTACGGTAAATCTATTTGTGTTTGGGGTGTCGAGATAACTGCCTCTCCAAGCAAAATCCAAACGGAATACTTTGAAGATGTTTCCAATTCCAGCGTTGTATTCCCAATACACATTCTCTGGAGCCGTATAGACAACCCCTGAAGCATTTATGGCTCTATTGGCGTCCGAAACGGTTCCGTAAGCGGCTTTCACTCCTATGAATTCTCTCCAGTTAAGTTTTCGCATAAAAGGAACTCTGGCAAACAACCTTCCGTTGAAATCATGATTCCATTGGAATGTGGCATACTTATCAGTTATAAATTCATAATAATTAAGATTACTGAACGTGTTCTCAATAGTTAAAAATGTCTGGTTACCCGGTACAATACTCAACAGTCCCAGAGGAACGGTGCCGAAAGTTTTCCCAAGCTCCAATATTAGATTGGTACGACCAAGCGGGCCAATGATGATGGGCTGTTTATAATATATTTCAATTTTCTTATAATTAAAATCGCTACTGATAACTCCTTTGTAACCTTGACTGTAATTGACAAATAGAGTGGTGTACGGGCTGCTGGCTATACTTCTTTCGACTCCATAGGCAATAGTTCTTCGATTGGGAGTATACTCCGCCTGAATATTGAACTCCGATTGGGTGGTGGTGCTTTTTACAACTCCGTTAGGATTTGCTGCCGAAGGCAAAGTGGTGTAATAATCAAGACTAAAAACAGGCGAAGCCGATTCCAGTGTTTTGTATGTAACTCCTGTTTGAAATGTTAAGTTTTTTATAGGTTCCATTGCAATGTAGGCATTGGTCAGTCCTATATTGGTTAGTTTTCCATTGGATCCTGTGGTGAAAAAGGCAGAAGAGCCAAAATTCCTAGCCAATATATCATTGGTTGTGGTAAGGCTAGCTCCCAATTGTTCAATATCACGCCTGTTTCCCCCTGAAATAATAATTCGGTTTTTCTTTTCAACCATCCATTTTCCCGCGAAACCATATTTGAACTTATGGTCATCAAATCCATAGGCTGTAAAGGCCTGTATACGCCAAGGGTCGTTGGGACCAAAATAAGTTCGGCCTCCCAATTGAGTCCTGAAACCCTCGACCTCATTGTATCCAAAGCTGGAGAAAATAGGTCCGAAGTCAAAGTTGTTGTAATTTATATATCCGCTGGCGAGTATCGTTACCACGTCAGTGAGTCGCTTAAATGCCTTGACAGTTTGCAGCGTGTCGAGCATTTTGTATACGCCTTGCTCGTCTTTGCTTAATTTTTCGAAACGATTTTGTTCCCAATATTCATCACTCTTTTTATATACTTCATTGTCGATAAAATTCACTTCTTCCTTGTAGAATTTAGCAGGTTTTTCAATATTGAATTTGTGATTTTGATAATAGGTCGTTCGCTTTCCGTAGACTCCTTTTGATTTTTCTTTTTTGTTTAATGCAAAATCAGACATCAAATAGTCTTTGGTTAATAGAAAAATGGAATCGTTCAAAACGTCAAATTCTTGTTCGACATAAATATCCTTTACCCAGTTGATGTTGGCGCTTTTGGTAACGGCCATGTTGATTTTTTTGATAGCAAATGTGGTGTCATTAACCCAAAAATCTCCTTTGAAAGTCAGTTCGTTTTTTCGTCTTGGATAAAAAACAATATTGTAGCACCATTTTTTATCAATATAAGCGCTGTCTCTCAATACATAATTATAGACATCAATCCCTGTTGTGGAAAGTGGGCTGGTAAAGGATTTATCAAATAAGGCAATGTAATTATTGTAGATATTATAATCTGAATACAAATCTTTTATGAAAGATAAAATTTGCTGATTTCCTTCAAAACCTGAAGTTTTATTGGCTTTTGTAATCTCTTTTACTTTGGGAATCTTATTATCACCATATACGTCTATCAATGCTTCATTTACAAAAATTGGCAAATAGGTTTTTCCTGTTATTTTTGAGGTATCCACATGGTCAAAAATGAATTCCATACCTTTGAAAATCTTTTGCTTTCTATAAGCACTATCAATAGAATTAATGTCAAATTCTACTTTTTCATATTTCTCCATTTGATATTGGTCAAATTGATACAGACCATTTTTGCGCTTTTTCGCCCAAATTTTTCTCAGAATATCAAGCGCGGGATTATTCTTTTTGGAAGTTTTACCGGTGTAGATAACTACTTCTTTCAAAGTTTCCTGTTCACTTAATTCAATTGTAAAATTATAATTGACCGATTTGGTAAGGGTGATCTCTTTTTCAGAAAAACCAACTGAGCTTATTACTAACGTAGTATAGGTATTTGGAGATTCCATATAAAACCGCCCATCCTCGTTTGTGACAGTTCCAATACTGGAGTTTTTAAAAACTACATTGGCGAATGGAATGGGTTGTTTGGATTTGTCAATAACAATGCCACTCACTTTTGTTTGTGCGAAAATTTGGGGTGTTACCACAAATAAAAAGAAGGCTATAATCGATAGGATTTTCTTCATGATATAAAAAAAAGCTTCATCAAATGGAGGGTTGATGAAGCTTTTTAAATTGTTGTTTTCTATTATTTATATAATACTTTCTTAACAGCTTTCACAACATCTGCAGAATTTGGCAACCATTCTTTCAATAAAACTGGAGAATATGGGGCTGGAGTATCAGCAGTTGTAATACGTTGTATTGGCGCATCAAGGAAATCAAAAGCTTGTTCTTGAACCAAGAAAGCAATCTCAGAAGATACACTTGCAAAAGGCCAAGCTTCCTCAAGAATAACCAATCTATTTGTTTTTTTAACCGAAGTTAAAATCGCATCCTTATCCATTGGACGAACAGTTCTCAAGTCAATAATTTCACATGAAATACCTTCTTTTGCCAATTCATCGGCAGCGATATAAGCTTCTTTGATAATTTTCCCGAAAGAAACTATAGTCACATCAGTTCCTTCACGTTTGATATCGGCAACTCCAATAGGAATTGTGTATTCACCATCTGGAACTTCACCTTTATCTCCATACATTTGTTCTGATTCCATGAAAATAACAGGGTCATTATCACGAATAGCCGATTTTAATAAACCTTTGGCATCATAAACATTTGATGGAACCACAACTTTAAGTCCTGGAGTATTTGCAAACCAGTTCTCGATTGCTTGTGAGTGAGTTGCTCCTAATTGTCCTGCCGAAGCAGTAGGGCCTCGAAAAACGATAGGCACATTAAACTGTCCACCGGTCATCTGACGCATTTTGGCAGCATTATTTATAATTTGATCAATTCCAACCAAACAAAAGTTGAAAGTCATATACTCAACGATCGGGCGACATCCATTCATTGCTGATCCAACTGCAATTCCAGTAAAACCAAGTTCGGCG
>NZ_DASTTN010000463.1:0-6672 GCF_035760125.1 Flavobacterium sp. | reverse complement strand
GGTTTGGATATCGAAATGGGAACGCCTACAACAAAGTTCAACGAATTTTTCTTGGCCGATAGATTAATAGCCGCTGTTAAAGCTGGAGAAATTTCAGAAACCGAAATTAATAAACACGTAAAAAGAATATTAGGAGTCTTATTTCAAGTGAAAGCAATGGGAGGTAAAGACCGCGTTAAGGGAAGCATTGCAACCGAAGCTCATTACCAAGATGCTTACAAAATAGCAACAGAATCGGTTGTTTTGTTGAAAAACGAGAACAATGCATTGCCTTTAAAATTGGATGGTGTGAAATCCATTGCAGTAATTGGAAATAATGCAACCAAGAAAAATGCCTTGGGTGGATTTGGTGCAGGAGTTAAAACAAAAAGAGAGGTTACACCTTTGGACGGATTAAAAAGCAAATTACCAAGCTCAATCAAAATCAACTATGCCGAAGGATATTTAGAGCGTTATGAAGAAAAAAAGGTTGGGAAATTAGGGGATATTACAATGAATGGTCCTGTAACCATTGACCAATTAGACCCTGCTAAATTACAGGAAGCCATAGAAGCAGCTAAAAATTCTGATGTTGCAATTGTTTTTGCAGGTTCCAATCGTGATTATGAAACTGAAGCTTCTGACCGTAGAAGTCTAAAATTACCATTCGGACAGGAAGAATTAATTCAAAAAGTATTGGCTGTAAACCCAAGAACCATTGTGGTTATGGTTGCTGGCGCACCTTTTGATATTGATGAAATAGGTAAAAAAACGAATGCTTTAGTTTGGAGCTGGTTCAATGGTTCTGAAGGAGGAAATGCTTTGGTAGATGTATTGTTAGGAAAAGTAAATCCTTCCGGGAAATTACCTTGGACAATGCCAAAAAATATTATGGATTCGCCAGCACACGCTACAAACAGCTTCCCTGGAGGGAAAACTGTTGACTATGCGGAAGGAATTTTAGTTGGATACCGTTGGTTTGATACGAAAAAAATTGAACCTCTTTATCCTTTTGGATACGGATTGTCATACACCACTTTTGCTTTCGATAATGCTAAAATAGATAAAAAAGAATACACAGCCGATGAAACAATTGCAGTTTCAGTAACGGTTCAAAACACTGGTAAAGTAGATGGAAAGGAAGTTGTTCAATTGTACGCTTCTAAATCGGATTCACAAATTACCCGTGCTGCCCAAGAATTGAAAGGATTCCAAAAAGTATTGGTTAAAGCTGGAAATTCTCAAACAGTGACGATTAAAGTTCCAGTAAAAGAATTGGCTTATTACAATGTTGAAACCAAAAAGTGGACTGTTGAGCCAGGAAAATATACTTTGAATGTTGGAAGTTCTTCTCGTGATATTAAAAATAAAATTGATGTTACCATAAAATAACAATTGCTATTAATTAACCAATAACAAAACTATTATGAATAACAAGATTAAAAAATATGGATTTATTTTTTTTCTATGCTTTGCTTTTTTAAGTATTGTAGGCTGTAGCTCAGATAATGGAACTCCAGAGGAAACAAAACCAGAAACGAAAACGCTTACAACAGATGTTAATAAGATAGATTTTGTTGCCAAAGGAAATTCTGCCAGTGTTGCGGTTACAACTGATACTAAGACATGGACTATTTCTTCAACCGCTGATTGGATTAAATTAAGTAAAACTTCGGGAATGAATGGAACTAGTTTAGTAGCAATTACGGCTTTAGAAAACACAACTACAGCTGCTAGAACTGCCACAGTAACTATAAGTTCTAGCGAAGCTGAATCAGTGCAAATTTTAGTTTCACAAGCTGCAGGTACCGGTGCCGTTACGGGTTTGTATCCTAGTTATAACACTAATCCAATTGCTGATGACGCAACAGGAATGTCAAGTAGTGCTGTAGAACTGGCTGCCAAAATTAAATTGGGCTGGAATATTGGAAACACTTTGGAGGCCACACCTGGAGGCGAAACAGCTTGGGGGAATCCAAGTGTTACTAAGGCCTTGATTGATTTAGTTAAAGCAAATGGATTTAATGCTATACGAATCCCTTGTTCTTGGAATCAGTTTGCCAATGCCACAACAGCACAAATCACTGCAGCAAGGTTAGCTAGAGTAAAAGAAGTAGTGCAATATTGTGTTGACAATGATATGTATGTCATCATTAATATCCATTGGGACGGCGGATGGCTGGAAAACAATTGTACTGAAGAAAAAAAAGAAGCTAATAATGCCAAACAAAAAGCATTTTGGGAACAAATAGCAACCAATTTTCGCGATTTCGATGAGCATTTGCTTTTTGCCAGTGCCAATGAACCTAATGTTGAAAATGCTACTCAAATGGCAGTTTTGAAATCCTATCACCAAACATTTATTGATGCGGTTCGTTCAACTGGAGGGAAAAATGCATACCGTAACTTAATCATTCAGGGACCATCAACAGATATAGAAAAAACAAATACATTAATGACTACTTTACCAACAGATAAAGTGGCTAATAGAATGATGGCTGAGGTTCATTTCTATCCTTATCAATTTTGCCTTATGGATAAAGATGCGGACTGGGGTAAAATGTTTTACTATTGGGGAGAAGGAAATCACTCCACTACAGACACCGCACATAATCCTACTTGGGGAGAAGAAGCTGATGTAGATAAATTTTTCCTTTCTATGAAAACACAATTTGTAAGTAAAGGTATTCCAGTAATTTTAGGAGAATTTGGAGCAATCAGACGTAATTTAACTGGTGATGCATTAACGTTGCATTTAAAATCAAGAGCTGCCTTTTTAAAATATGTTGTAAAACAGTCAAAAGTTAATGGTTTAATTCCTTTTTACTGGGATGCTGGAAATTTAGGAGTAAATACAATGTCTTTATTTGATAGAACCAATAATACAATTTATGATCAGCAAGCATTAACTGCTTTGCAAGATGGATTGAAGTAACTTTAGAGTCGCTAAGTTGTTGAGATTCTAAGATTCTAAGTTTTGTTAAGACTCAGTATCTTAGAATCTCAGTGACTTAGAAACTTTTTTTAAATTATAAAAAATGAAAAAAAGTATTGTATTTCTTTTTTTGATGGCCTGCATATTGGCAAATGCTAATGTCCGAATGCCTTTGTTGTTTTCTGACGGAATGGTGTTGCAACGCAACAAAACAATTCCAGTTTGGGGTTGGGCTGACGCCAATGAAAAAGTTGAGGTTCATTTTAATAAGCAAACCAAAACGATCACAACAGATGCAACTGGCAAATGGATGGTGAGTTTAAATGCTGAAAAAGCAGGAGGACCTTTTGAATTAACTATTACAGGGAAAAACAAAATTGTCATCAAAGATGTGTTAGTCGGCGAAGTCTGGATTTGCTCGGGACAATCCAACATGGAGTTTCAGGTGAATAAAACGATGAATTCTCAAACAGAAATCAGCGATTCAAATTATCCTATGATTCGTCATTTTGGAGTAGCCCAAGATTTAAGCGGTACTCCAAAAGATGATTTAAAAGCGGGGAAATGGGAAGTTAGCAGTAAAGAAACAGTTGGCAATTTTACAGCTATTGGCTTTTATTTTGCTAAAAAATTATATGCCGAATTAAAAATCCCAATCGGAATCATCAATACGTCTTGGGGTGGAACTTGTGTAGAAACCTGGACGAGCCGTGAAGCATTCGAAAAAAGTGATGAATTCAAGGATATGATTGCCGGTGTGCCTTCGGTAGATATGGATGCCATTTTTGAAACTTACAAAAAATCACTTTTAGACAATATAAAAAAAATTCAAGGCTTTGAAGTGACAATGGACAATGAGAATCATTTTAAAGAATTGAATTTTAACGATGCCAATTGGCCTGAGATAAAAGTGCCTTCGCTGTGGGAAAACCAGCAAATAGGAAACATTGATGGCGTGGTTTGGATGCGAAAAACTATTGTTTTATCGGCTGAACAAGCCAAAAAAGAAGCCGTTTTATATTTGTCCAAAGTGGACGATGAAGATGTAACGTATGTTAATGGTGTTCTGGTAGGAACCAATAACATTTGGGAAACCAAAAGAGTCTATAAAATACCTGTCGATGTTTTGAAAGAAGGAACGAACGTAATTGCAGTTCGAATTGCCGATTATACAGGCGGTGGCGGAATTTACGGTGACCCAGCTGATTTGAAAATCGATTTCAAAGATTCCAATTTGCCACTTGACGGACTATGGAAATTTAATGTGGTACAGGTAAAAATTGCCGTATCTCCCAATAGTTACCCTTCGTTGTTGTACAATGCAATGGTAAATCCATTAATTCCGTATGCTTTTGAAGGGGTTTTATGGTATCAGGGAGAAGCCAATGTTTGGAGAGCCAATCAATACAAAAAAGCTTTCCCATTGATGATTACGGATTGGAGAATCAAATGGAATCAAGGTAATTTTCCTTTCTATTTTGTGCAGTTGTCAACCTTTGATGAATTTGGCGGGAATAGCAAAAAAGGTAGTCGTTGGGCAGAACTTCGCGAAGCACAAACCGAAACCTTGAAAGTGCCAAACACAGGAATGGCAGTAACTACCGATATTGGAAATGCAAAAGATATTCATCCAAAAAACAAGCAAGATGTTGCAAAACGTTTAGCATCAATTGCCTTGAACGATGTTTATGGTAAAAAACAAGTTTGCAGTGGTCCAATGTACAAGGCAATGGAAATCAAAGGAAAACAAATTTCTTTAAGCTTTGCATCTATTGGAAGCGGATTGTCAACAACAGATAAAACTGAAAATCTTAAAGGTTTTGAAGTTGCAGGAGCCGATAAAGTTTTTTATCCTGCCAAAGCTATTATTATAGACAATAAAGTAATCGTTTCCAGCGAAATTGTTACAAATCCAGTTGCCGTTCATTACGGTTGGGCAGATGATGATACCGAAATCAATCTTTTCAATAAAGAAAATTTCCCTGCATCTCCTTTCAGAACTGATAATTGGGAAATGATAACGGCTAATGAAAAATATAATGTCAGCAAATAATTGTAACCAGTAAAATTCAGGATGAAGAAATTAATTCTATTATTCATATTTTTTATGTCGCTTGTCATCAACGCACAGCAACAAAAAGCCTCGCAAAATAAGGAATCGTACAGCAATCCAATTTTTGCAGGAGATTATCCTGATCCATCAATAATCAGGGATGGGGAAGATTATTATATTGTACATTCCTCTTTCAATTATTATCCGGGATTGCTTATTTGGACTTCCCAGGATTTAATTAATTGGAAGCCAGTCACTCATGCATTAAAGAAAAGTGTGGGTTCGGTGTGGGCTCCGGATTTGGTTAAATACAACAACAAATTTTATATCTATTTCCCTGCCAATAACACTAATTATGTCGTTTGGGCAGATACTATAAATGGCCCATGGAGTGATCCAATTGATCTAAAAATTGGAAGTATTGACCCAGGACATTTTGTTGATGATAAAGGAAATCGTTTTATTTATTTCAGTGACGGAAGTTATGTGCCTCTTTCCAAGGATGGGCTTTCAGTAACAGGAAAAGCTACACACGCCTATGATGGTTGGAAAATACCAAGAGATTGGTCGATAGAATGTTTTTGTCTGGAAGGACCAAAAATGATTAAAAGAGGAGATTATTATTACCTAACCGTTGCCGAAGGAGGAACAGCAGGACCTGCAACTAGCCATATGGTAATTTCGGCTCGTTCAAAATCGCCTTTTGGTCCTTGGGAAAACGCACCTAATAATCCGATCATTAGAACAAATGACAGTTCCGAAAAATGGTGGTCAAAAGGCCACGCCTCCATTATAGATGACGCAAAAGGGAACTGGTGGGTGGTTTTTCATGGTTATGAAAACGGTTATTACAATATGGGGCGCCAGACGCTTTTACAACCCATAGAATGGACTTCCGATGGCTGGTTCAAAATGAAAGAAGGCATCAAAACCGAAGATGAAATAAAAAAACCAGCAGGTCAATCCATAAAAAGTGATTTCACACTTTCAGATACTTTTACAGGAACGAAACTTAATCCTCAATGGCAGTTTTTTGATGAGTATGATTCTCAAAGAACCACATTTTCTTCCAAAGGAATTAAAATCAAAGGAAAGGGAACAGGGATCGGTCAAAGTTCACCCTTGTTATGCACGCCTTCTGACCATTCATACACAGCCGATGTTGAAGTTGAAATAGAAGGTAACGCATCGGCTGGACTGGTTCTTTTCTACGACACTAAATTATTTACTGGTATCGCTTTCGATAAAGAAAATATTATGGCGATTCTCAGAGTTTGGCAATTCCCTACCGAAAAGGGAGTGAATAAAAGACACTTGTTTTTACGATTAGAAAAAAAGGAGCAAACAGTAAATATGTTTTACAGCATCGATGGAAAGGATTGGTTAAAAATCGAAAACTCAGCCGAGGTAAGTTCTTTCAATCATAATGTGCTAAGCGGTTTTATGAGTTTGAAATTGGGTCTTTCTGCTGTTGGTGATGGTTTTGTAACGTTCAAAAATTTTGTCTACTCTCCAAAATAAATAATAACTTTGGGCGTGACCACATCCCGATAAAAGGGCAGATTCTCTTTGCGGTTATACGCCCTTTTATCGGGATGCGGTCGGGCTATTCACGCTACTTCGGTAGCTAGTTCCTATCCCTCACGCGACCAAGATTGCGTTAAAAACAAAGAAATTAAAAACATATAATTATGCAGTCAAATTC
>NZ_DASTTN010000462.1:0-3685 GCF_035760125.1 Flavobacterium sp. | reverse complement strand
TAGAAGGTTTTGATTTTGGAGCAGGTGCTTGGCATTTATTTTTTAGAAAAGATTTAAGCCGAAGAATTGCAATAAACGCAATTGCACCTGTTTGGGACGCCAATCAAGTTTGGTTAATAATTGGTGGTGGGGCATTATTTGCAGGATTTCCTGTTATGTATGCTACCATGTTATCGGCAATGTACGTCCCGTTTATGCTCTTTTTAATGCTAAATGTACTTCGTGCCGCTGCTATTAAATTTAGAAGTGTCGAAGAAATGAAATGGTGGAGAAACAGTTGGGACATAATTTATAGTGTTTCAAGCATCCTGATTGCATTTTTGTTAGGGGTCGTTTTGGGTAATATTTTGCAAGGTTTCGCTTTAGGCCCCAATTTTAGTTATCAAGGTGGTGTGTTTTTCTCTTTTTTAAATCCTTATGCCATAATGGTTGGATTTACTACTCTTTCAATTTTCATGACACAAGGTGCAATCTATCTTTTATTGAAAACTGAAGGAAGACTGCACGCTAGGCTTACATTTTTACTTCAAAAAGGAATGATATTTTTTATCATTAGCTTTGGAATTACGACACTTTACACTTTAGTTTTTATTCCAGAAGTTACTGCCAATTTTAGGGCTAATCCGGTTTATTTCATTGTTCCAGTTATTTCATTTTTGGCTGTGGCCAATGTTCCTAGATTGGTTTCAAAAAAACAATACATGCTGGCATTGATATTTTCGTCATTAACAATGGCTTTTTTGCTGATTCTTGTTGCCTTGCAATTATATCCAACCTTACTAATCTCTACAATTGACCCAAAATTTAGCGTAACAATTTACAATGCGGCTTCTTCTCAAAAATCATTGGGAATTATGTTGACTATTGTTGCCATTGGCGCTCCTTTATTAGCTGCTTATTTTTTCTTTTTGTACAGAACGTTCAATGGAAAAGTAAAACTTGATGATACCAGCTACTAACTTAATCTGTTTTTAAAAATTAACAAATGAAATACATCTACCTACTACTAACCATATTTGGAGTTACTTTACTTTGGTCAATTATCAATCCGAAAGAAGGATTTACCTGTTTCTTAGAAATTATTCCAGCAATAATTGGATTAGTGATTTTGGCTTTGACTTTCAAAAAATTTCGATTCACCAATTTTACTTATACCTTGATTTTAATTCATTGTATTATTCTTTTCATCGGTGGACATTACACTTATGCTGAAGTTCCCTTTTTTGATTATATCAAAGAGATCTTTCATCAAAGTCGAAATAATTATGACAAGGTTGGTCATTTTGCACAAGGTTTTGTACCTGCAATGATTATTCGAGAATTATTTATCCGAAAAAAGGTAATTGCCAACCAAAGTTTTTTCAACTTTATTATCGTTTCCATTTGCTTGGCAATTAGTGCAGCCTATGAATGGATTGAATGGTTTGTTTCTATTGCTACAGGGGACGGCGGAGATGCATTTTTGGGAACGCAAGGATATGTCTGGGATACACAATCGGATATGTTGTTTGCTACTATTGGAGCTATTGTCGCTTTATTATTATTTTCAAAAGTACAAGACAAGGAACTTATAAAAATGTAATTAACTATAATACAAAAAAAAAGCATCATTATACTCTTCATAATGGTGCTTTTTTATAGTCCCTAAATAAGCTTTTGCTTATCTCATCAAGCTTTTTTTAATTCATTCCGATAAATTTTTTAGAATTAAATGTATTAATCAATAAAGAATTGCTATTTATTTTTTTAAAATCCAATGGTCTTGCATCGTTGCTTTCAGTACTTTCGATAATCATTTCAAGTTCTGATATTTCATCTTCCAATGTTCTTTCACCATAAAGAGGACAAGTTTCATTTGAAACTGTATTTTCAATAATTAAATTAGATTGAGCAATTATTTCTTTCATTGATTCTTCATAAGCCATGAATTCCAAATCATCTGAAGTTGTATTCTCAATGATTTTGTCTCCTTCAGCTATAACTTCTTTCACAGTTTTGCGATTATAAGTAATCACTGTTTCTGGATTGAACATTTCTGTATCTCCGCTTAATGAAGGCCTAACTTTTTTTACTCTCTCGGTTGATATTATTCCTTCATTTTCTTTAGCTAAAAAGCCTTCTTTAAATGAATTAACTGGTCTGCCAACGGTATTTGTTGCACTACAAACATTAGTTAATGACACTAATGCTATTCCTAAAATTAAAAGTGAATTTTTCATGATTATTTTGATTTGATTGATTGGTTGATTGTTTTTTTTTAATGGGACATCCTATTTGATGATGCCCCATTATAATACTTTTTTAATTTTGTTTCAAAAGTTGAATAGCTTCATTTGCATTTGATAATTCAGCATATTTCAAAGCAGTATACCCATTTTCATCTTTTTCATTAAGACGAGCACCTTTAGAAAGTAAAAATTTAATTATCTCTGTTTTGTTGTAACGAGCAGCAATCATTAATGGACTCATACCATTTGATTTCTCATTTACATCAGCACCGTATTCAATAAACTTTTTTACGGACTCTATATCTCCTTTGCTAATAGCAACACTCAAAGGTGTTATTGTTTCACTGAATTCGATTTTGTTTTTGATTTCAGAAAATGAATTTGCGTTTGATGCTAAAGAAACATTTGCAAAAGCTACTAAAGCTACTCCTAAATAAACGATTGATTTTTTCATAATAATTAATTTTTTGATTGATGATTGATTTTTGGTTTATTAAACTTGATTTATATAATAATATCCTATACAAATATATGTCTTAAAAAAGGTATTGTGTATCACATAGTACTTAATTTTAACTTTTTATTAACTTTTTCAATGTTTTTATTGGGAAAATAAACGCTGTACTATTTAACTGAAGTATCATAAAAATATATTTTCTAATAAACTGATAATCAATAGACTTTGTTTTTAATATAATGTTACTTGAATTAATAAAAATTTAACATTAGCCCAAAACATATAGTTATTAAGCATTTTATTTTGTGCTAAAGTGTATCAATCGCAATTAGAAATTAATAAAGTAAAAAAAAACTGCTTCAAAATTTGAAGCAGTTTCTATAGAAGCTAAAGGATAAAAGAGTTATACTATTTTTCCTTGTACAATTTCATCCACGATTTCTGGATTTAGTAATGTGGTAATATCACCAAAATTAGAATAATCACCTTCAGCAATTTTACGCAAAATACGTCGCATGATTTTTCCTGATCTAGTTTTTGGCAAACCAGTTACAAATTGAATTTTGTCAAGTTTAGCAATTGGTCCAATATGATCAGAAACATGCTGGTTAATCTCTTTAATCAAATTATCCCTATCTCTGTACTCACCAGATTCTTTCAAGATAACATAACCATACAATGCATTTCCTTTAATATCATGTGGGAAGCCAACAATTGCAGACTCAGCAACAGCTGGATGTTCATTGATCGCATCTTCAATAGGTGCTGTTCCCAAATTATGTCCAGAAACAATCACGACATCATCCACACGTCCTGTTATTCTATAATAGCCTACTTCATCACGCAAGGCACCATCACCCGTAAAATATTTACCTGGAAAAGCAGAGAAATAAGTGTCTTTATATCTTTGATGATCTCCCCAAATAGTTCTTGCAATACCTGGCCATGGGAATTTAATACACAAACTACCATCCACTTGATTACCTTCAATTTCATTGCG
>NZ_DASTTN010000461.1:0-29540 GCF_035760125.1 Flavobacterium sp. | reverse complement strand
GAATTACATACTTAACGTTTAACATATTAAGTATTTCTAAATTATTTTTAGCAATTTGATAATCAAATAATTGTTGTATTCTTTTAGGTCTTACAGCACTGTATCCCCCAATCGCTTTATGAAAATAAGATGTTCTTCCTTGCATCAATCCCTGTATGTCAAACACACGATAATTTGTTGGGTCTTTTAAGATTTCGATATCTGTAGGTGTTTCCTGAAAAGGCACTTCTACATCTCTCCCATTTATAAAATCTTTATTGGATACATAATTTTTATCGACAAAAAACAAGTCGGAAACCATAAATAAACCAACTAAAATAATGGCTGTATTTTGGGCAATCCTATTTTTTATAAACAGCCACAAAGTACCTGCAGATATCAGAATAAAAAAACCTGAACGCAATAAGTCGGCACTGTATAATGATTTACGATCGGCTTTAAGTGCATCAACAAAACTAGGTCCATAACTTTCTATTAAATAACTATCGCTGGCTCCCGAAAAGCTGAACAAACTTTTTGACAAAAACAAAACTATAATCAGCCCTAAACCAATAGCTCCTGATTGTAACAATGGTTTCAATTGCTTTTCTTTTTCCAATTTAAAAAAGGATTGCAAGCCCATAATAGCCAAAACAGGAAAACACAATTCTAAAATAACTTGAATAGACGATACCGCTCTAAACTTATTATACATAGGAATATGATCGATACAAAAATCGGTCAAAGCAGGGAAGTTTTTCCCCCAAGAAAGAATTAAGGTCAAGAATGCTCCACCAAGGAATACATATTTAATTTTTCTTTCATCAATAATTAAAGCCAAAATTCCCAAGAAGAAAACGACTGCTCCTATATATGCCGGCGCAGATACAATAGGCTGATCACCCCAATACGTTGGCATAGCCGAAACAAAATCGGTAGCTTGCGCTTCTGGTACTCCTTGTGAAATCATAAACTCAAACATGCTACTGTCTGTTCCAACCTTCTCATTATTGGAACCTCCAAATAATCGGGGTGCAATCAAGTTAAAACTTTCGGCAATACCATAACTATATTCAGTAATATAATCACGAGTCATAGCGCCATCAGTAGTGCTTTTTGAACCGTCAGGGTTGAAGCTTAAATCGCTTTTTCCGCGAATACTAAAATTGGCATATTCTACTGTTGCCAATAAATTAGTTGCATTGGCACCAATGGCAATAATTCCAGCACCAATAAGTGTCCCTAGTGAATATAACAAAGATTTATATTCTTTTGATTTGATTCCCTCATAAATAAAATACCCCGAAAGAATCAACAACAAAATCAGTAAATAAAAGGTCATTTGAAAGTGATTGGCATTTACTTCCAATGCCACAGCAAACATCGTGAGCAAACCACCTAGAATATATTTCCGTTGAAAAACCATTACAAAACCAGCCACTACCATTGGCATATAAGCAATCGCGTGAGCTTTGGCGTTATGCCCAACTCCAAGTATAATAATCAAATAGGTAGAAAAACCAAAAGCTAAGGCACCAAAAAAGGCTTTTAGCGGATCGGCTTTTAGTACCAACATCAAAACGTAAAAACTAAGAAAATATAGAAATAGATAATCCGCCGGACGTGGCAAAAAACGCAATACATCATCGATAGCACCAACATAATCATGAGGATATTTAGCTCCTAATTGATAAGTAGGCATTCCCCCAAAAGCAGAGTTTGTCCAATAAGGTTCTTCATGATGCGTTGCTCTAAAATCATTTTGTTCTTTGGCCATCCCCGTGTATTGGGCAATATCCGATTGAAAAATTTGTTTTCCCTGTAAAACAGGAAAGAAATAAAGCGTAGATACGATAACAAAACCAAGTATGGCTAGTGCGTGCGGAAAGAACTTTTGAAGTTGCTTCATTATATGGGTTTAAATTTTAGAGTTTAGGTTTTAAAGTCTAATATTACGACAAAAAAAATCTAAATACTCAATATGGTTTTGGGTTATTTATTTTTTAGTCCTTAAAATTTTCTATATATAATACTCAATATAGTAATTTGGACTTTCAGTTTGGGAATTTCACTTTTTAATCAATCTCTTCATAATCTACATAATCCCCAACTTTTTTAGTTTCACGAGGATTTTTACTATTGGCAGTATCGATTATAATTTCATCATTATTTGGTGTTTTCTTCCAAGTTGTTTGTTGGGCGCGCTGCTGCTGTTCTTGAAAATTTTGTCCCGCTTTTTCCACTACCTTTTTTACTACTATAGGTAAAAATAACTTGGCCAAAAATTTAAAAATATAATAGAAAGCTATCATAAAGAATACCATTTCTATAAAACCCGAAAAAGAGGCTGTTTGCATAATCAAATAATTTATTTGGCAAAATTAATAAATCAATATTGAAACTTCGGAGCAATTTGAAAATATCATTCTTAAATAAATGATAAAATAAAGACATAATTATCCAAAAAACGAGTAAAAAACATTTCCAACGACTTAAATTCATTTTCATTTAAATTCTATACAACTTAAAAACAGTTTTTAAGATATTTTTTTTAACAAAAACTCTTGAATCGCGACATAATTTCACAGTGAAAAAGCAATTTCTAAATTTAAAAAGTAAATTTAAAAACATAATAAACTGATTATCAAAACCTAATAAAAACCTAATTCTTAAAATTGCATTAGTTTATATGGATTATAAAGAGTAATTTTGCACCCTATTTTAAAAATATATATGAATAAATTTGAACAATTAGGATTGAGTGAATCGTTACTGAAGGCGATTTTAGATCTAGGATTTGAGAATCCGACCGAAGTACAGGAGAAAGCGATTCCCCTATTATTGGAAAAAGACACAGATTTAGTTGCGTTGGCTCAGACAGGGACAGGGAAAACGGCAGCATTTGGTTTTCCAGTTATTCAGAAAATTGATGCCAACAACAGAAATACGCAAGCATTGATTTTATCTCCAACACGTGAATTGTGTTTGCAGATTACCAACGAACTTAAAAACTACTCTAAATACGAAAAAGGTATTAATGTGGTAGCAGTTTACGGTGGGGCTAGCATTACAGAACAAGCGAGAGACATTAAAAGAGGCGCACAAATTATAGTAGCGACTCCGGGTAGAATGCAAGATATGATTAACAGAGGGTTGGTAAACATCTCTCAAATTAACTATTGCATCCTTGACGAAGCAGACGAAATGTTGAACATGGGTTTCTACGAAGATATCGTAAACATCCTTTCTACTACGCCTGACGAAAAAAGCACATGGTTGTTTTCTGCAACGATGCCTGCTGAAGTGGCACGAATTGGAAAACAATTCATGACTGAACCAATTGAAATTACTGTAGGTGCCAAAAACTCTGGTTCAGCTACTGTATCACACGAATTTTACCTAGTAAATGCACGTGATCGTTACGAAGCTTTGAAACGTTTAGCAGATGCTAATCCAGACATTTTCTCAGTAGTTTTTTGTAGAACAAAACGTGACACTCAAGCTGTTGCCGAAAAATTAATCGAAGACGGATACAGCGCTGCTGCATTGCACGGAGATTTATCTCAAGCGCAACGTGATGGTGTTATGAAATCTTTTAGAGGAAGACAAATCCAAATGCTTGTTGCAACCGACGTTGCTGCTCGTGGAATTGACGTTGATAATGTAACTCACGTAGTAAACTATCAATTACCTGATGAAATCGAAACTTACAATCACCGTTCAGGTCGTACTGGTCGTGCTGGTAAATTAGGTACATCTATCGTAATTGTAACTAAAAGTGAATTGCGCAAGATTTCTTCTATCGAAAGAATCATCAAACAAAAATTCGAAGAAAAAACAATCCCTTCTGGAATTGAAATCTGCGAAATCCAATTGTTACACTTAGCCAATAAAATTAAAGATACTGAAGTTGATCACGAAATTGACAACTACTTACCAGCTATCAATAATGTATTGGAAGGTTTATCAAAAGAAGAATTAATCAAAAAAATGGTTTCTGTTGAATTTAACCGTTTTATTGCTTACTACAAGAAAAACAGAGATATCTCTAACCAATCTAGCGAAAGACGCGAGCGCGATGATAGAGATGGTGCTCCAAGAGAAAACAACAACGGCGGTGCTACAAGATATTTTGTAAACATCGGTTCTAGAGACAATTTCGACTGGATGTCATTGAAAGACTACTTGAAAGAAACATTAGACTTAGGTCGTGATGACGTTTTCAAAGTAGACGTAAAAGAAGGTTTCTCTTTCTTCAACACAGATCCAGAGCACACAGATAAAGTAATGGAAATATTGAACAACGTACAATTAGAAGGACGTCGTATCAATGTTGAAATCTCTAAAAATGACGGTGGTGGAAGACGTGATCACAACGGAAGAAATTCTGGTGGTGGATTTGGCGGAAGAAGCTCAGCTCCAAGAAGAGAAGGCAGTTTTGCTCCAAGAAGAGAAGGATCAGGCGGATTTAGAAGCGACAGAGGTTCGGCTCCTAGAGAAGGTGGTTTCAGATCTGAAAGAAGTTCATCTGCTCCAAGAAGAGAAGGTGGTTTTTCATCTGACAGAGCTTCGAGAGAAGGTTCATCAGATAGAGCACCAAGACGTTCTGAAAGTTTTGGTGATTCTTCAAGACCAAGAAGACCAAGAAGAGACTAATACAATTAGCAATTCAAATATAAATCTCCCGTACATTCGGGAGATTTTTTTTTACAATACATCGGCATTAACCAAAAAACACATTCACATAAAAGAGGCTTATTTAGCATAACAATATTTGCTGTTTGTTAATTTTCTTATAATTATAAGGGAACAACAAAATATTTAATCCCGTTTTACTACTTTTAAACTTTTAAATCAGTTTATGAAATATTTTGTAGTTTTTTTATTTTTAGTTGCCTCCATAAGTACAGTAGCTCAAACCACTGAGGTTCCCACAAAAATCTCTGGTACCATTATCACCGATAACACTGGTACTCCTTTAGCCAATGTAAACATCATCAACATTAATCAAGTTACGGGAACCACTACAGACAACAAAGGGTATTTTGAGCTGGCTGTTACCCAAAGTGACACCCTACACATAACTCTTCTTGGTTATGAATCATTACGTGTTCGCGTTACCAATGACTGGATCAAAAACAAAAAAACTACCATCCAACTTACCCAAAAAGCAATTCCGTTACACGAGGTTGTGATAAGTCCATATTACCTAACTGGTTATCTTGAAATCGACTCCAAATTAATCCCTATAAAAGAAGACTACCGTTATAGCATTTCCGGCTTAGGTCAAGGTTACGAAGCTGGACAATACGCCCCCGAAGCATTTGGAAAAGTATTGGGCTCTATATTTAACCCCGCCGATATGCTCTACAATTTCTTCGGAAAAAGGCCTCAGCAGCTCAAAAAACTTAGGGAAATGCGAAAGGATGATACCGTAAGAAACCTTTTAGAAACCAAATACGACAGAGAAACCATTTCATTACTACTAGGCGTTTCCCAAGATGAAATTGCCGAAATATTAACTCGTTGTAGCTATTCCGAAGCTTTTATCAAATCTGCCAATGACCTTCAAATCATGGATGCGATAAGCGGTTGTTATGAACAATACAAAATCTTGAAGAAAAAATAATAAGGTAGTGTCCAAAAAAGTATTTGGGCGTGCCACCATAAAGAAAAGGGACCAACTCATTGCAACGGTGAGTCGGTCCCTTTTCTTTATGGTGTCGGGCTATACGCGCTACTTCGGTAGCTTGCTCCTATCCCTCACGCTCACGTAAACCAAGAACTTTAGCAGAAAATATTTATTTATATGGTGCTGAAAACGTATTTAAAGACATTCAAATCAATCTTTTTTATGTTGTTGTTCTATTTGATTTTGATTGCCATTAATCATCTTGTCTCCCTCACTTAACCCGTTCGACATTCCGACCATAAAAGCAGTAATAATTAGAATAAATTTTCTTTTTGCCCAAAGAATAGGCTGTTTAGATTTCTCCAAACGTGTTTTCTTATTATGTTTATACATTTTGTAAATGATAAATGATTATACATTTGTTTTATCAACTTATGCATAGAATTGCATAAATGCATAGAAAATTAATTTCTAGGCTATGTATAAACTTTTATATGAGTTTCTCGAAGTAATCATCTCATTTATAAAGATGGATTGAGTTGTAATTGATCTTAACTCTTGATAAAGCAGTGTTCTTGTTTTTAAAAGAACTCGAATTTGAAAACTATAAATATCCTTAAATTCGAGACAAGCAAAAGGAATTGAAAAGGAAGTTTTTTTAGGTGAATTCACCTGACCGAATACATATAAATTGGAACCGTTATTAATCGATTCGCTTCTGAGAATTACATTCGAAAATTGATAATAATCTACTGAATTTGATTGTGAATATAAAGCACAATCATTAACCATCTGACCAAAAACCAGAAAAAGATAAATCAGATATTTAAAATATTTTTTCAATCTATTTAATTCAAATTATCGATTTTAGTAAAATTGGAAACTTTGCCGCTCAGTATTTTTCCCTGCACAAAAATACAAATAAAACTGACAATTCCAGTCTTAAAATTTCAATAGCAATACTAAAACGCACTTCTAACTAAAATAGTTTTTTGAGTTTTGAAATTTGTAATTGCTATTGAAATTGAATTTTATTTTTTTGGATTTTCTTCATAATACCTCGCTTCAATCCTCTTAATATCCTTGATGGATTTTTTAGCCCAATCCAATCTCTTCTCCAAAATTTCTTCTTCAGTCAATTCCCAAGCAACATCCGAATTCCGCAACCTATTAGTTAGATTCTGAATAATAATCGCCGCCGAAACCGAGATATTCAAACTCTCCGTAAAACCCACCATTGGAATTTTAAGGAAGCCATCTGCTCTGCTAAGAATCTCTTCTGACAAACCATCTCTTTCAGTACCAAAAAACAAAGCACTGGGTTTCGAAATATCAAAATCCTCTAGCAAACAATCATTTTCATGTGGTGTAGTTGCAATGATTTGGTATCCTTTATCTTTCAAAGTATCGATACAATTCGTAACACTGTCGTAAGTAGAAATATCCACCCATTTTTGAGCCCCCATTGCTATTTCTTTATCGATTCGTTTACCATAACGTTCCTCGATGACATGTAATTCCTGAATACCAAAAACCTCACAACTGCGCATCACCGCACTGGCATTATGCATCTGAAAAACATCTTCAACAGCAATCGTAAAATGTTTGGTTCTATTTTTTAAGACTTTCAAAAAATTTTCTTTCCTGTTTTCTGTTATAATATTTTCAAGAAAATTAAGATAATCCAAATCAATCATTGCACATTATTTTTTTGGCAAAAATACTAAAAAAGAGTAGTTTTATAATCTAATGTTTTACAGATGAAAAAGAAATTAGTGGTTCTCACCGGAGCTGGAATTAGCGCCGAAAGTGGTATCAAAACATTTCGTGATAGTGATGGATTATGGGAAGGCCATAATGTAATGGATGTGGCCACTCCTGAAGGTTGGCATAAAAACCCAGCATTGGTACTTGATTTTTACAACCAAAGACGCCAACAATTAAAAGAAGTACAACCTAATTTAGGACATCGAATTTTAGCCGAATTAGAAAATGATTTTGACGTTTATATCATCACGCAAAATGTAGATGATTTACACGAACGAGCCGGAAGCACAAATATCACTCATTTGCATGGGCAATTATTAAAAGTACGAAGTTCCAAAAACGAAAATTATATCTTGGATTGGCAAGACGATTTAAATTTTGGAGATGTTGACCAACAAGGAAATCAACTTCGCCCGCATATCGTTTGGTTCGGCGAGCAAGTCCCAGCATTAGAAGAAGCAATCACAATAACGGAACAAGCCGATTATTTTGCAGTTATTGGAACTTCTCTTCAAGTGTATCCAGCAGCAGGTTTAATTGATTTTACCCCGAAAAAAACCCCAATTTATTATATCGATCCAAAACCCATAAACATTCCTAATCTTAGAAATCCTCTTGAAGTAATTCCAAATATCGCTTCGGAAGGCGTACGTATTTTAAAAGAAAAATTAAAAACTAATCTATAACAACTTTATCAAAGACACTTAACAAACCTAAGTCCAAGATAGTACTTTGATGATTTTCACTTTGGGAATACATTGATTTGAATTTGGCCCCATAAACGACTTCATCAAAAGTATAAGAAGTCCGGGTTGCAACTGTAGTACTAAACATATCATCAAATGTTTTGATAATCACAATAATTTCACCCGAAATCGATTCATAATCCGAAGCACCCAAGTCATACAAAGGGCTTTCGCTTGTTATTGGATGAACCAATGTCCAACTCAGCGCCAGCGAATTTATTTTTTGATATTCTAAATCTAAAGTATAAAATTTATTCGTCATAACACCATTCTCCTCAATTTTCATCCCGAGAGTTACATTGACTTCGGCATCAATATAATTAGTATTTTTATAAGGAGCGAGTCTAAACATTAATGCTTTCCCATCATTAAAAGGAGCAATGATAGCATAATGTGAAAATTTCAAAAAAATGGAAGGTTTACTGAATCTCCCAAAAAACAAACCAGTTGCAATGGCAAAACTCAACAAACCCATCAAAGCTTCAGCAGAAGACAAGGCACTCGTATAAAAACCTGTTGGACTGATATGCCCATACCCTACTGTGGTAAACGTTTGGGCACTAAAAAAATAAGCCTGCCCAAATTGCACCCACGCATCATCGGTTGTTTGAATCCCGTTGAGATGCTCAATACCAATACTAAAATACAGCAATGCAAACACAAAATTAATGCAGATATAAAACAATAATAGAATCGAAAGAAATTTCCAGGATGGCATGTCCAGCATGGTATGATACCAACTGATTCTGTCCAAAATACCAATTCCTTTTTTGGCCGCATTTGCCGAACCGTCTTTATTAATGAAACGACCGCCGTAGCTGGATGCGCTGGTTCCAAATCCGGTATTAATGAGGGATTTTGCTTTTAAATTCAATCTATTAAATAATGCCATATATCAATTCCTTATTAACTGCAAATTAGACAATAAATTTTACTTAACAATAATATAAATTCACCCCTGATTTCGATAAAAAAACTTAAGAAATACATCCAAAATTTAATGCTCAAAAAGTTAAAAAATAATTCCAAACAAGAATCAGATTACAAGAAAAATAAATTATGTTTGTAATCTAAACCCTAACCTATATGTCATTTTTTCTTACCAACTGGTGGATATTCTTAATTTTTTTATCAGTTCTTTTTTACAAATTTGTTTTACGTGTATTCTTTGGAATGGTCATCGTTCCAGAAAACAAAATCGGATTAGTCACCAAAAAATTCGTTCTTTTCGGTTCTGAAAAATCGTTGCCGGATGGCCGAATAATTGCCACCAAAGGCGAAGCTGGATATCAGGCCAAAACACTTGCTCCTGGATTATATTGGGCAATGTGGCCTTGGCAATTTGCAATAGACATGGCTTCATTCACCATAATCCCAGAAGGAAACATTGGATTACTTTTAAGCAAAGACGGTGCCGAAATTCCAACAGGTCGTATTCTCGCCCAAAAAGTAAACTCTGATAATTTTCAAGATGCCACAATGTTTCTTGACAATGGCGGGCAAAAAGGAAGACAATCTGCCTTTGTTACTACAGGATCTTATCGTATTAATACTCATTTATTCGAAGTAATAATTTCTCCTCAAGTAGTCATTTCGGAAAACATGGTTGGAATTGTTACTGCAATGGATGGCGAACCTATTCCTATTGGTCAAATTGCCGGTAAATTTGTAGAGGGACACAATAACTTTCAGGATTTTGATTTATTTCTAAAAAATGGAGGAAATAGAGGTTTGCAGCCACAAGTTATGCTTGCAGGTTCTTATTATATCAACTCATGGGCAGTTCAAATAGAACAAACCCCTATGACTGATGTACCCATTGGATATGTTGGAGTAGTAATCTCTTATATCGGTGAAGACGGTCAAGATGTGACAGGAGATACTTTCAAACACGGAAATATAGTTTCAAAAGGACAACGAGGTGTTTGGATGGAACCTTTTGGACCTGGAAAATATGCTCTTAATAAATACACAACCAAATTAGAACCGGTTCCAACCACAAACTTGGTATTGAATTGGGCGGATGCCAGAAGTGAGTCACATAACTTAGATCAAAATCTTTCTACAATTACGGTACGCTCCAAAGATGGTTTTCCTTTCAATCTAGATGTATCACAAATCATCCATGTTCCTGCCAATGAAGCACCAAAAGTAATTGCCCGTTTTGGAAGCATGAATAATTTAGTTTCCCAAGTTTTGGAACCTACCATTGGAAACTATTTCAGAAACTCGGCTCAGGAAAGTGACGTGATTTCATTTTTATCCACCAGAAAGGAACGCCAAGAATCAGCTAAAAACCACATCAAAGTGGTTTTGGATGAATACAACGTTAATGCTGTCGATACTTTAATTGGTGATATTGTTCCCCCAGAGTCGTTAATGAAAACATTGACTGATAGAAAAATTGCCGAGGAAGAGCAAAAAACTTATCAAACTCAAAAAATGGCGCAAGAACAACGTCAAGGAATGGAAAAAGAAACGGCAATAGCCGATATGCAAAAGGAAATTGTAAAAGCTTCTCAAAGTGTTGAGATTGCACAACGAACTGCCGATGCAACCGTTAAAAAAGCCGAAGGAGATGCGACGAGTTTAAAACTTAATGTAAATGCCGAAGCCGAAGCCACTAAAATGCGTGCCAATGCCGAAGCCGAAGCAACAAAAGCAAGAGCAGGAGCTCAAGCCGAAGCAACCAAACTTACCGCTAGTGCCGAAGCTGAAAGAATCTCTAAAACTGGTCTTGCCGAAGCCGAAAAAATTATGGCTATTGGTAAATCTACGGCCGAGGCATATCAACTTCAAGTTTCTGCAATGGGTGGCGATAACTTTACGAAATACAAAATCACAGAAGAAATTGGTAAAGGAAAAATCAAAGTGATTCCAGATGTTCTAATTTCCGGAAGCAATGGTACCGATGGATCCATGAGTGGATTATTAGGTCTAAAACTAATGGAAATGATGGATACTGATAAAAGTAAAGAAAACACTAAAAAAGGAGAATAAATCTCAATCCCTTTTCACAAAAAATCTGCCGTAACTGGCGGATTTTTTTTGTTTAAAGAGCACTTGTCTTCTAAATAACCTCTCTTAAATTTCCCTAATAAGACAGCTAAAATTGTAAAAAAACACCTTTTAACAAAAAATAAAAATATTTTTTATCTAAAAAGTTAAAAAAATGAAAAAAAAGTTATATTTGTCTTTCCTAAACTAATCCTAAATCTAACCAAACACCACAAAATCATGAATTTAAAATTACCATTAATCATTGTTTTTCTAACATTTTCCCAAAGTTTTTTTGCACAAGAATCCAAAAATGAAGCCGTAAGTGCAGAAGGCTCTTCAACAATTACAGCTAAAACAGAAGCTGCTCCAATTGATTTTAAAAAACAAATGCAAGATTTAAAAGATCAAGAAAAAGCATATTTAGCAAAAGTTGAAGCAGAAAAAAAAGCAGCGGCCGAAGCCAAAGTAGCTGCAGAAAAAGCAGCTAAAGCTAAAGCCGAAGCTGATAAAAAAGCAGCCGAAGAAGCAAAAATAGCTTCAGCCAAAGAAGAAGCCATTGCCGCTAAAGCAAAAGCTGAAGCAGATAAAAAATCTACTACTGAAGCAAAAGAAGCAGCAAGAATAGCAGCAATAGAGGCGAAAGCGAAAGCGGAAGCTGATGCAAAAGCAGCCAAAGAAGAAGCTATTGCCGCTAAAGCAAAAGCAGAAGCTGATGCAAAAGCCGCAAAAGAAGCTGAAAAATTGTCTAATGAAAAAATAGCCGCTTACCAAAAGGAAGCAGAAAAAGCTAAAGATGCTCAAGAAAAGCTATATAAAGATGTTGAAAAACTGAAAAAAGAGAAAGCAGAAGCTGACGCAAAACTTGCCGAGTCTGCAAAATTAGCATTACAAAAATCAACCCTATTAGAAGAACAAATAGCAAAAGCAGAGGCCGAAGCTGCTAAAAAAGCAGCAGCCGATGCCAAAATAGCTGCAGAAAAAGAAGCCAAACAAAACTAATCCCCTCAAAATAAACCAAACCAAACCTAACTTTTAACCAATTTTAAATGAAGAAATCCGTTTTACGACGGATTTTTTTTCATTTAAGCACATCACAACAAGAGCATTCAAAACCAACAATCTCTTTTTTAAAAATGTTTATCTTTGTCCAAAAACAAATACCATGCAAAATATTATTGATCGCTTTGTAAGTTATGTAACCATAGACACCGAATCTGACGCAAGTTCAAATACCACACCAAGTACAGCTAAACAATGGGATTTAGCCAACAAACTGGTTGAAGAATTAAAAACCATTGGACTACAAGATGTCACCATTGACGACAAAGCCTATATTATGGCAACGCTTCCCAGCAATGTGGATCACGAAGTACCTACAATTGGATTCATTTCACATTTTGATACTACTCCGGATTTTACTGGTGCCAATGTAAAACCCCAAATTATCCCAAATTACGACGGTAAAGACATAGTGTTGAATGCCGAACAAAATATTATCCTCTCCCCTTCCTATTTCAAAGATTTATTGCAATATAAAGGTCAAACACTAATAACCACAGACGGAACTACATTATTAGGAGCTGATGACAAAGCAGGAATTACCGAAATTGTGACCGCTATGGAATTCCTTATTAACAATCCTGAAATCAAACACGGAAAAATCAGAATTGCATTTACACCCGATGAAGAAATAGGTCGTGGTGCTCATCATTTTGATGTGGAAAAATTTAATGCAGAATGGGCTTATACAATGGACGGAAGCCAAGTTGGCGAATTAGAATATGAAAATTTCAATGCAGCTGGTGCCAAAATTATTTTCAAGGGAAAGAGTGTTCACCCTGGCTATGCCAAAGGAAAAATGATCAATTCAATGCTAATTGCCAATGAATTTATTAACGAATTACCTAAAGACGAAACCCCTCAAGACACTAGAGGTTATGAAGGTTTTTTCCACGTACATCATTTAACGGGAAGCATTGAAGAAACCGTGTTGGAATTAATTATTCGCGATCACAACAAGAAAAAATTTGAAAAACGCAAAGACTTAATTACCAAAATCACTAAAAAATTTAACAAACGATTTGCCAAACAATTTGGAGAAGACATTGTGATTACTGAAGTTAAAGATCAATATTACAACATGAAAGAAAAGGTCCTTCCTGTTAAACATATTGTCTTTATTGCTGAAAAAGCGATGAGAGAACTTGGTATTAAACCACTAATAAAACCTATTAGAGGAGGAACCGACGGATGTCAATTGTCGTATAAAGGATTACCTTGTCCAAATATCTTTGCAGGCGGCCATAATTTTCACGGAAAATACGAATATGTACCAGTAGAAAGTATGCAAAAAGCAGTAAATGTAATTGTTAAAATAGCTGAATTGACTGCTAATGGAGCCTATCTAAAAAAAGAAACAGCACCCAAAAAATGATAAAATCTTTTTTTCTATGACCAATAACGATCAATGGGAAACCGAATTAGAACTTTTAAAAACAATCATTGCCAAAACCGAATTGATTGAAACCAATAAATGGGGCGGTTGCGTGTACGTATACAAAAACAAAAATGTAATTGGAGTTGGAGGTTTCAAAAATTTCTTCACCCTTTGGTTTTTCAATGGTGTATTTTTAAAAGATGAAAAAAAACATTTAATCAATGCCAATGAGGGAGTTACCAAATCATTGAGACAATGGCGTTTTGCATCCAAAGAGGAAATTAATGAGAAAGAAATCCTAGCCTACATTCAGGAAGCTATAGAAAATGAAAAGCTGGAAAAAATAATTAAACCTGAAAAAACAAAAACTGAAGTTATAATTCCAACGCTATTGCAAAACGAATTGGATTCTCACAATGATTTGGAAAAAGCTTTCCTGAAATTTAGCCTTTATAAACAAAAGGAATTTATAGAGTATATAGAAACGGCAAAACGCGAAGAAACTAAACTTTCCAGAATTGAAAAGATAAAACCAATGATTTTAAACAATATTGGCTTGAATGATAAATACAGGTAGTTAAGTAAACTTAAAGTTTTAATAAAGAGATCCCAAATTCCGAAGCTACGGAATTTGGGATTTTTTTTATTAAAAGGATTAAAATTTTCATCTCCAAAAAATAAAGTTAACCCTTTAAAAATCAGCAAAATATTAACATTTAAGCTTCAAAATATTCATTATATTTGTTAATACAAAACCGACAATTAATTAATATCGAATGATTTAGAAGAACACAACTCTATGTCTTCAATACAGATAAAGCGATTAATAACCCATCAATAGTACCATTATGATAGAAAAAAAAGAAGATAAAGCAATTCCAGAAAAAGTAGTCAGTCCAGATACGACAAAAGACGAAAAACCAGAAATTAGTAAACCTGCCGTTGTAAAACCGAGAGCAGCAAGATCAACAGTTGCCAGAGCTACAACCACAAAGCCTACAACTGCAAAAACAGTTGTACCTAAGTCAACAGTTGCAAATACTACAACAAAACCAACGGTTGTCAAATCAACTGCTACACGAACTATAACAAGATCCAGCAGAGCCAAAGTTACTGCCCCAGCAACTGGAATTGTAAAAAGTGATATTAAAGTCCCTGCAGCTGTAAAAACTAAAATAGAAAAAACAGCTGAAATTTCCCAAGAGGAAGAAAAGAAGAAAAAGAAAAAAAAATCAAAAATGAAGGAAAAAGAAAAAGAGAAAGCCAAAAAAGCCAAGGCTAAAGAAAAAGCTAAGAAAAAAGCAAAAAAAGCTAAGAAATTAAAAAAAGAGAAAGTCAAAAAAGCAAAGCTAAAAGCTAAAATCAAAGAAAAAAAAGCTAAGGCTAAAGCAAAAAAAACCAAAAAGAACAAGAAAAAATAATGCTATTTTACAAATAAAAAAATCCCAAATTCCAATTAGAAAATCGGAATTTGGGATTTTAAATTTTATAACTTCTTGACTACTCCTTTTTACTCAAAGTTGCGCTCAATTCCATAGAAATTGAAGAGCGCTCCATTTTCAATTTTCCAGCCATTGTTTCAATAACTACAGTAGAATCAGCAATTTCTGATATCTTCCCGTGAATACCACTTTTGGTAATAATTTTATCTCCTACTTTCAAAGCGCTTTCAAATTCTCTTTCGTTTTTAGCACGTTTTTGTTGTGGTCTGATCATAAAGAAATAAATAACCACAAACATTAATAGAAATGGTAAAAACTGTTGTAATTGTCCCATAATTTAAAATTTAGTTTTTGTTAATTGTTTTTATTTTACTGTAAAATTTGGAATTAAATATTGATTATTACATCAAACCTCTTCCGATTTTTACAATTCTTTTATTTGCTTCAAGCTCTTTTACCAAATTATCCAATATACCATTGATAAAAATACTGCTCTTTGGTGTTGAATATTCCTTTGCCAATTCCAAATACTCATTCAAAGTTACTTTCACCGGAATAGATGGAAACTTCAAGAACTCACAAATAGCCATTTTAAGGATAATAGTATCAATTTCGGCAATACGTTCACTATCCCAATTAGGTGTTTTATCAACATATTCTTTAGCCAGTTCCGTTTCGTTTAAAACTGTTTTTCTAAACAAATCTTTCACATAAGCCTTATCTTCATTGTCCTTGTACAATTTTGGAACTCTAAAATTATCGTCCTCCCCTTGTTTTATTGCTTTTAGCTGTTTGATAATATGAGTATTTACCAAAGGAATATCATCAATCCAAGTCAATTTATCATCTTCCAAATAATCGTATAATTTTTCGTTTGGAACAATTACATCCGTAAATATATCAACGATAAACTCTTTATCTTCCTCAAAAGTGTTTACCTCATTACTCATGTATTTGGCATACAAATCACTTTCCTTTATAGCATTCAAAAGAAGAATAATATAATCATCATTCAAAGTCCAATTGTTAATCGAACGATTTTCTAGAGCTATGCTAAGGGAATTATTTTCGGCAAGAATTTGAAAAATACTGTTTTTGATGAATTTCTCATTTGGATTACGTTCTTCTTTTGTAGCCAAATGTTTTTGGCTTGACAGATGTAAAAAAACAGTTTCTTTTTTACATATTTCTATCAGCGAAGAAAGCATGATAAGGTATAAATCTTGAATGGCGTCAATACTATAAAAAAGAAATTTTTCTTCTTTTTCTAGATTATCAGAACCGTTTTGATGCATCGCATAAATGGATTGCATGACTTTAACGCGGATGTGTCTTCTATTTACCACCTTGTAAGAACTTTTTAAATTAGTTTGCAAAACTAAGAATTTCATCGCTTAAATGAAAATTTATAGCTGCTTTATTTGAGAAAGTGTTCACTATTGAACGTTTCGTGCTTCATTTTAAATCGAAACACTTTTAAAAAAAGTGGTCAGTTATCCGTTTTATAGAATCCCATAAAACTGATAGCTGACCACTAAAAATTAATTTCGAAAACTATTTAGCGTTTTCTATTTTTCTTAAATCGATGCGATTTTGTGCAATAGTCAAAGCGGCTTGATGAGTTGTTATTCCATTTGCAACAGCGTAATCAAAAATCTCCAATGTAGTATTGTAGATATTTTCAGTTTTACGCATAATCTCAGCTTTGTCATAATGAGCTAACTCGGCGTAAACATTGATAATTCCACCAGCATTAATCAAGAAATCAGGAGCATAAAGAATACCTCTTTCCTGCAAAATTAAACCGTGTGTATTTTCATTAGCCAATTGATTATTAGCAGCACCAGCAATCACTTTTGCTTTAATTTTATTTACGGTAGCATCGTTAATTGTTGCTCCCATCGCACAAGGTGCATAAATATCAACATCAGCGCTGTATAAATCTTCTCCAGTAAATATTTGAGCATTATATTTTGTTGCTACTTCATACAATTTTTCTTCATTGATATCAGCAATAAAAACTTGGGCTCCCTCTTTAGTCAAATACTCAACCAAAGTCTCACCTACATGTCCAATACCTTGAACCAATACTTTTTTACCTTCTAATTTTTCAGAACCAAATTGTTGTTTTGCGGCTGCTTTCATTCCCATATACACTCCAAAAGCAGTAATAGGAGAAGGATTACCGGCTCCACCTCTTTCTTCTGAAATTCCGGTAACGTAAGGAGTTACATCTCTTACCAAATCCATGTCCGAAGTTTCCATTCCAACATCTTCAGCCGTAATATATCTTCCACTTAGAGAATGTACAAACTCTCCAAATTTACGCATCAATTCTGGAGTTTTTTGAGTTTTGGCATCACCCATAATAACTGCTTTTCCACCACCAATATTCAATCCTGTGATAGCCGCTTTATAAGTCATCCCTCTGGATAAACGTAAAACATCATTCAAAGCTTCCCATTCATTAGCATAATTAAACATACGAGTTCCTCCTAATGCAGGTCCCATAACCGAATTATGAATACCAATAATTGCTTTTAATCCCGTATCTTTGTCGTTACAAA
Source organism: Flavobacterium sp. (assembly GCF_035760125.1). GTDB lineage: Bacteria > Bacteroidota > Bacteroidia > Flavobacteriales > Flavobacteriaceae > Flavobacterium. The sequence continues at coordinate 11,970 of NZ_DASTTN010000461.1, read as the reverse complement.
AAACGATTTGCTCGTGATCATTAAAAGACAATTGTCCAAAAACTGGATCCATTTTTTGAAGTTCTTTCCCAGTGGTAACAGTAGCATCCATAGTACTATTTTTTTAGTTAAAAATTACGAATTTATCAAAAAGACAAACCAAACATACGCAAAAAATAAATATACAGTATTAAATTTATCTAAAAATAAATATCTGTCAATTATTTAGAGAAAATGATTTTTTAACCCAATTGTTAAAATTCAGACATTAAATAAAAAACAAAAACAATTCAATAGCGAATCTCTTATAACATGAAAGAATTACGATATTTAAATAAATATTTCATTAAGTACAAATACAGCTTTTCACTAGGTATAATTATCACCATAATCGCACAAATATTTTCTTTATTTACGCCAAAACTGATTAGTAAGTCATTTAATGAAATTGAAGCTTTCGCAAAAACTAAATCTGTAGACTCCAGCGTAATAAGTCAAGAATTAATTTCGAATATCTTATTAATTATCGCAACGACTATAATAGCAGGTTTCCTTACTTTCCTGATGCGACAAACTTTGATTGTAATGTCTCGTCATATCGAATTCGATTTAAAAAATGAAGTTTTTCGTCAATATGAAAATCTATCCCAAAATTTCTACAAGCAAAACCGAACAGGAGATTTAATGAATCGCATAAGCGAAGACGTTTCTAAAGTAAGGATGTATGTTGGCCCGGCCGTAATGTACACCATAAACACCTTTATCCGTTTTGCAATCGTAATTGGCTATATGTATAATGTATCACCAAGATTAACTTTATATACCATATTACCTTTACCTATATTATCCTATTGCATCTTCAAATTGAGTTCTGAAATCAATAAAAGATCGACAACTTTCCAACAATATTTATCAAAAGTTTCCAGTTACACACAAGAAGTTTTTTCAGGAATAAGGGTTATAAAAGCCTATTCATTAGAAGATCAGCATCAATCCAACATCAATGACTTGGCAAATGAAAGCAAAAGCAAAAGCTTAAGTTTGGCAAAGGTGCAATCCCTATTTGGCCCTTTAATGATTGCTTTGATTGGTGTCAGTAACTTAATTGTAATTTATTTTGGAGGTTTGATGTACATTCACGGAACCATCAAAAGTATTGGTACTATTGCTGAATTCATTTTATACGTCAACATGCTAACTTGGCCCGTGGCTTCACTAGGATGGGTCTCCTCTATGGTCCAAGAAGCCGAAGCATCTCAAAAAAGATTGAATGAATTTTTGAAAATAGAACCTGAAATTCAGAATACAAATATTCACAGATCAAAAATAGAAGGCAGCATCACGTTTGACAATGTGAGTTTCACCTATAATGACACTCAAATAAAAGCGCTCCAGAATGTATCCTTCACCGTTCATAAAGGAGAAACTCTAGCAATTTTAGGAAAAACAGGCTCTGGAAAATCTACCGTTTTGGCTTTACTATCCCGATTATATGATGTAACTAGCGGGCAAATTTTGATAGACAATCATGAAATTAGTCAACTCAACTTGTTTGATTTACGCAACAGCATCGGAGTAGTTCCCCAAGATGCCTTTTTATTTTCAGACACCATCAAAAACAACATCAAGTTTGGAAAAGAAGATGCAACCGATCAAGAAGTTGAAGCAGTGGCAAAAAGCGCTGTTGTTCATGACAATATTATCGGTTTTAACAAAGGATACGACACCATATTAGGAGAAAGAGGAATTACACTTTCCGGTGGGCAAAAACAACGCGTCTCTATCGCTAGGGCGATTATAAAAAATCCAGAAATTTTACTTTTTGACGACTGCCTGTCTGCTGTTGATACCGAAACCGAAGAGGCCATTTTGAACAACCTATATCAAATATGCAAGAATAAAACTACTATAATAGTAAGTCATAGGGTTTCTTCTGCAAAAAATGCAGATAAAATTATCATTCTTGAAGATGGAAAGATAATTGAACAAGGCACTCATAATCAATTAATAAACCAAGACGGATATTATGCAGCGCTTTATTTAAAGCAACTTTCGGAAAAAGAATTGCTTTAATTGTTGGATAATACATATATTTTTAAGATTTTTGATTGCTATTAAATAAAAAAATGACGATAAGATTATGAGAGAAAATGATATGTTAGAAAAAGAAGAAATATTTTCAAAAGTCTTAAGAGCTGGCAGAAGAACCTATTTCTTTGACGTAAGAGCTACTAAAGCCGACGATTATTATATTACGATTACCGAAAGTAAAAAGTTCACCGAAGAAGATGGTTCTTTTCATTTCAAAAAACATAAAATCTATTTGTACAAAGAAGATTTTACCGCTTTTTCAGAAATTCTAGAAGACATGACATCTTACGTTTTGAACCACAAAGGCGAAGAAGTAATTTCAGAAAGACACCAAAAAGATTTCAAAAAAGAATATGCTTTAGATAAAACAGACGAAGACATTGTTCCAAATACATCTAGCTTTACTGATATCGAATTTGACGATATTTAATTAGAGAAAACTGATTAATAAAAGTCCAAGAATCACATGATTTTTGGACTTTTTTTATGCTTTAAAACAAGCAAAAAAACAAATTATCTCTATAGGAATTAAAAGTTCCATTTTGGCTTTTCAAATTAAAAAACAAGAAAATACTCTAATTAAAATCCAAACAAAACGTATTGATTATCAATTATTTACATACATATTTAACATAATTATTTTGTACCTTTAGAAGTATTAACTTTAAATCCAGTCACAATGAAAATGTTAATTAATGTTATCTTTCCTATTGAACCTTTCAACTCAATGGTTAGAAATGGTACAGCTGGCGAAATCATTGGTCGCGTTATTGATGATATCAAACCAGAAAGCATTTATTTTTCTGAACAAGAAGGAAACAGAGGTGCGGTTATGATTGTTGATATTCCAGATTCCTCAGCAATTCCCGCTATTTGCGAACCTTGGTTTTTAAATTTTGAAGCACATTGCGAAATTAGAATTGCAATGACACCCGATGATTTGATGAAAGCTAACCTCAATAAACTAGCTGAAAAATGGAGTGATGTTCATGCTATCTAAAAAAAATGTGGCGTATAAACTTAAAGACCTCTTCATATGAATGAAGAGGTTCCTTTTTTTTTAAACAAATTGATTTACAGTGATTTCCTAAAGGTTTTTCTTCGGCAATGAACCACGGGATTAAAGTTTTTCCAAATCAATTGAATAGCCAAATTATCTGATAATTCGGGTGTTCTATAACAGTACTCTATTCCTTTTTCAGTAAACGTTTTGTAATATTCATTAAAAATCACTGCGGTCACCCCTTTGTTCTGATAATCGGGACGCACACCAATAAGATAAAAAACAACATCTTTGCTATTCCGTCTTGCTTTCAATAAATGCAAAAAACCGAAAGGAAATAATTTACCATTGGCTTTTTGAAGCGCTTTCGAAAAACTAGGCATCACAATCCCAAAAGCCACAAGATTTCCATCCTTGTCCTCCACATATTTTATGTATTCGGGATTGATGAAACTGATGTATTTTTTTTTGAAATATTCTTTTTGAACATTGGATATCGCAACAAACGAAGACAAACTAGCGTAGGACTCATTAAACAAATCAAACATTTTGTCCACGTAAGGCATTACATCTTTGGTAGATTTGAAATTGATCGGTTTCAATTGGTAACGTTTTTTAACCAATTCATTTACTTTTTCAAAAAATTCCGGTTTGGCATTTGCAAAAGGGAATTTATTCTCCATATACTCTTTCTCGGTCACGTAACCTAATTTTTCAAAATGAGTTGCGTAATACGGATGATTATACCAGGTGATCATCGTTCCCAATTCATCAAAACCTTCGGTTAAAACACCTACTTTATCCAGATTTGAGAATCCCATTGGTCCTTCTACATATTCCAGATTATTCTTTCGTCCCAGTTCATATACTTTTTCAAGTAAAGCCTTTGTTACTTCAACATCGTCAATAACATCAAACCAGCCAAAACGAACTTTCTTTTTCTGTTGATTATTAACCTCATCCCAGTTGATGATTGTTGCAATTCTACCAACAATCTGATTGTTTTTGTAAGCAACATAAAAATTAGCTTCTGCACTGTTAAAAGCTGGATTCTTGGTTTTATCGAATGTTTCCAGTTCATCTGCAATTATGGGCGGAACCCAATATGAATTACCTTTGTATAAGGAAAAAGGAAATTTTATGAATTCGATTAACTCGTTTTTGGTCTTGGCTTCTTGAATGGTAATCATTTAGATGAAATTGTGTCAATTTATAGCTACTAAAGCGTTTGTTTGTAAATAATGGAAACGCTACGAATATAGCCAACTTTGGCACAATAAAAAAAGGTTGCATAAAAAAAGCCCAAAATAATGGGCTTCTAAGTTTTTAAAAAATTTGTTTTCTTAATTATTTCACTATCGTAATATAACTAGTAGTTTGCCCTTCAGCTCCCAAAACTAGAACATCATTTAACCACAGTTTTTCTAATATAACGGAACCTCTAGTTCTTCTGTATTTTGCTTTGAAAGTATCGGTTTCTGTTTCGTTCCAACGCAAATAGGTAATCGGATACTCTTCAGAAGAATCTGCATTCAAAAAAATACGCATCCCTTTTCCTGTTTCCTGTTCCGATAATTTTTCAACAAAAAAACCTCTAGGATTATCTAAAATGGCACCTGTCGTATTATAACCATAACCAAGTTCTTTTCCTTGTATTAAATATTTTATAATAATGCTATTTTCTGGATATTTATCAGTGCCTAAAATATTTTCACCAGCACTATTTTTAAGATAAACATCAACATTTTCTGCAAGTACGACTCCCTGTATGTTTTCAGGATCATCACTATTACATGAAATACATAGAATCGCAATAAAAAGAATATAATTTTTTTTCATAATATTAATTATTAAATAAATAGCAATGAACTAGTTGAGATTCATCTCTTAAAACAAATGTAAAATTTGTTTTCAACCAATCAAATTTTTAACAATTAATTTCCTAAGAATCATTTATTCGTTTTTTGACCTCTGAAATCTGATCGTTTTTAATTATAGGGTATTAATACTATTATTTCTTTGTTTTTTTAAACCCATTTTTGGTTTTGGTCCTTTTGGCCATTTTTTCTGCAGCTTCTTCTTCTTTGGTCAAAAGATGAACTTCCTTATATCGTCCATCATAACGCCATGATATTCCAACACCTCCGTAAAGAAGCGAAGGAGTATCCTTAAAATTGGTGCTTATAGAAGCATCAACCTGCATGTTTCGATTAATCAAATAAGCTGCTCCGCCTCGAACGATGGCATCACTATAAAAATCGCTTTTTATACCTTGATTTTCTACAAAAGCCGACCATTTTTGATTAATTCCTTTGGTTAAGGTTAAAATATAACTCAAACTAGGATAATCGGTAGTTATGTAATTATAAATAATATTGGTAACAAAAACCCAAGAACCGTCACCTAAATGATTTTGCAAAATCAAAGCTGCCTTTGGAGAGATAGCCGATTCTGGAGAAAAATAATATGGATTATCGGCACCTGTAAAATTGGCTCCAGCAAAAACGGCAACTGCTGGAATTACTTGATGCCAATCGAATTTGTGATTTGCCTTCCAGCTGTATATATTTGCTTCTTTTTTATATCCTTTATTAGGATCATAAATCAAATATTTAGCTCCCAAAACTGATTGCTTAAAATCGGCTCTATCATCAATTTGCATAGGATACGTAAAAGTTTCATTTACATATTGAACATCTGCAATAAATTCTAAATTCTCAAGAAATGCACCATATCTCAATTCAAAATCAATCCCAAAACCATTGGCATCATACTTAGACAAACTGTGACTTTCTTGAATGCCAAACACACCTGTTTCTACTTGTATAACCGTTTTTCCAACTGCAAAAGCCGACATGGATTCGCCTGGTCTGTTTGAATTAATTTCATCTGTGTGTTGCCCGTAATGAACTGTTGGAATTAATAAAAGAGAAGCAAAAAATAATGTTTTGATATTGAACATACTGAATTATTTGAGTGAAAAGCTATAACGCATTTCAAATGTACTATATTTTATTGTAACAATCATTTGGTTAAAAATTTCTTAGAATATTTAAAAAAGAATCATCTGCTTTATTCAATATTCAAAAAAATTTACTGCGGATTCTGATTTAAAAAGGTAATTAACTCTTGAGTAGCTTTTCCTCTGTGACTTATAGTATTCTTAGTTTCTAATGAAAGTTGAGCAAACGTTTCCTGATAACCTTCAGGTCTAAAAATCGGGTCGTAACCAAAACCTTGATTGCCGCTTTTTTCTAAAGTGATTTCACCTTTGGCAATTCCAGTAAAAAGATACTGTTTCCCTTCAAGATTTAAAGTAATTACGGTTTTAAATTGGGCATTCCTATTCGTTGAATTCTCTAAATTTACAAGCAATTTATTCATATTGTCTTCAGCCGATTTTTGTTCTCCAGCATATCGGGCAGAATAAACTCCTGGTTCTCCATTCAAAGCTTCTACCTCAAGTCCAGTATCATCTGCAAAGCAATCATAACCATATTTCTCGGTTATGTGATTTGCTTTCATAATAGCATTTCCTTCAATTGTATCAGCAGTTTCTGGAATTTCTTCATAACAACCTATACTTTCCAGGCTAATAATTTCAATGCTTTCAGGAAGCATACTTTGTATTTCGTGAATTTTATTGGCATTGTTGGTAGCGAAGACGATTTTCATTATAATTTTAATAGATTTAAATTTAAAAAGTAAAAATACGGCGTTTTAAAATGGTTTTTATTATTTTTTTAATTTATAAAAAATTAAGTTTTTTTTTGTAATACTTTGATGCTTAATTACCTGCAAACACATAACTGATATCAAAACATTAAGTTTATTTTAATAGTATTTGTATGTAAGTAATTTTAACATAAAATATTTTTTTATCCTTATTTTTACTGTTAATATTTTCTTTTAATAAACAAAAAAAAAAAAAAAAAAAATGAAAAAATTAAGTATTTTATTCCTTTCAGTTTTGACTTTAGGAATGGCTGTTGTCTCTTGTAGTAAAGATGATGATAATGAAACTTCTGCTTCTATTGAAGGAAAATGGAATTTGAGTAAAATGAGCTATACGGCTAATAATATAACATCTCCAGAGGCGGACAACTGGGATAATACTCCAGGCTGTACCAAAAATTATTTAGAAATTAAAACAGGAGGTGTTGCCGTATATGGTTCCTACGAAGGTTCAGATTGCACTCTTTCAACAGAAACTGGAACTTGGTCTAAAGATGGAAATAAAATTACTATTAAATATGGTACTGATATTGAAGTTTATGAACTAATAAGTGTAACAGATTCAGGTTTGACTCTTAGATATACATTCACTGAATCAGGACAATCTTTCACTGTAAATGATATTTATACAAAATAATTGTTTAAATATTGAATATAAAAGCCAACAGTAATGTTGGCTTTTTTTATTATGATTTTTAATACCAAATTTATTTCGGGATAATGTTGCTTATCTGTTTAATAAAATTAGATTTAAAACAATTAAACAACAGCAGGTTAAAATACAGTTAAAAATCTACTTTTCATTGACTTACGCGTAATATAATTGTAAATTTGACTGTGGTTCTGATTAATTACTTGAGCATATAATATCACAAATATTTAATATTAGAAAAAGTATCTCAATAGTCAGCTATACCGAATTTAAGTATAAGTTAGATAATGATAAATCAGAACTTACAAATTGGAGGGTGGTACATACACCCTCCTTTTTTGTTGCTTATTAAGTATATCGCAATCTAACATAAACATGTTTGATTCCTTTTTTATCGGAATCCCTTTCGTCAATTTCCAGAATATCGGTTAAGGATTTAAGTAATGGAGTGAGTTTACTAAAACCGTAGCTTCTAGGGTCAAACTCAGGCTTTTTCTTTACGATTAGATTTCCAACATCGCCTAAGAAAGCCCAACCGTCATCATCTCCAATGGCATCGATAGTATCTTCTATCAACTCAATTGTTTTATTGTCGATTTTTATGGCAGTTTCTTTTTCGGGAGTTTTCTTAGTGCCCTTAGTATCAGTTGCAGAAGCTGTAGCCGCTTGTTTAGGCTTTTTCTTTTTGATGGCTCCTTCCAGAACCTCAATAAAAATGAATCGGTCGCAAGAAACAATAAAGGGATTCGGCGTTTTTTTCTCACCCATACCAATAACTTTCATTCCCGACTCTCGCAATCGAATAGCCAGTCTGGTAAAATCACTGTCACTGGAAACAATACAAAAACCATCCACTTTATCAGAATACAGCAAATCCATCGCATCAATAATCAAGGCCGAATCGGAAGAATTTTTCCCAACGGTGTAGCTATATTGCTGAATGGGCGTAATGGCGTGTTCCAACAAGACCGATTTCCAGCCGTTGGCATTTGGTTTAGTCCAATCGGCATAAATACGTTTGGTGGTAGGTGTTCCGTATTTGGCAATTTCCTCCATCATTCCTTTTACGTTGCTGTATGGAACGTTGTCTGCATCAATAAGTACGGCGAGTTTTAGTTCTTTTGCATTTTGAGACATCTTTTCTATTTTATATTGTAGATTATTAGATTCTAAATTTTCATATTGAAATTATCATTCTTATTGCCATATTAATCGAACCTGATTCAAATATACGTGTTTTTATTGAAAAAAGTTGTCATTTCACGCATTAGCCCTGATGGAAATGGAAAGCCTCGATGGAATAAACCTATTTTTTCTTGTGGTGCAAGAGCGACTGGAGGAAGCTCCTTGCGGCACAATAGAAAAAAAGGTTTATGACGGAGAGCTTGTAATGTACAGCAGGAAATAGCTCCCACATCCGACTGAACTCAAAATGACAACATTAGTTATTATAATGGTTTGGATTTGAAAAAATAAATATACTTTCAAGATGCTAATACATTATAAATAATTATTTTTGCACCCGATTCCGAAACTTCGGAACGAGACTTTAAATTAATAGTAGTAGAAATATATATTATGGTAAAAGATTTATTCGAAAGAATTCAAAACAATAAAGGACCTTTAGGAAAATGGGCTTCACAAGCGGAAGGTTATTTTGTATTCCCAAAATTAGAAGGAGACTTAGGACCAAGAATGAAATTTCAAGGAAAAGAGGTTTTGAACTGGAGTTTGAATGACTATTTGGGTCTTGCAAACCATCCAGAAGTTCGTAAAGCAGATGCAGATGCAGCTATTGAGTATGGCGCTGCTGCCCCAATGGGAGCGCGTATGATGAGCGGACACACTAAATATCACGAACAATTAGAGAATGAATTGGCTGCTTTCGTAATGAAAGAATCAGCTTATTTGTTGAATTTTGGTTACCAAGGAATGGTTTCTATCATTGATGCGTTGGTTACTAGAAATGATGTGATTGTGTACGATGTAGACGGACACGCTTGTATTATTGACGGAGTTCGTTTGCATAGTGGAAAACGTTTTACGTACAAGCACAACGACATCGAAAGCATGGAGAAAAACCTGCAACGCGCTACGAAATTAGCCGAAGAAACTGGTGGTGGTATCTTATTTATTACCGAAGGTGTTTTTGGAATGCGTGGACAACAAGGAAAGCTGAAAGAGATTGTAGAAATGAAAAAGAAATACAATTTCCGTTTACTTGTTGATGATGCACACGGTTTTGGAACACTTGGTAAAACAGGTGCCGGAGCTGGTGAAGAACAAGGTTGTCAAGATGGAATTGATGTTTACTTCTCTACGTTTGCAAAATCAATGGCGAATATCGGTGCTTTCGTGGCTGCAGATAAAGACATTATCGATTATTTAAAATACAACTTACGTTCTCAAATGTTTGCGAAAGCGTTGCCAATGATCCAAACTATTGGTTCATTAAAGCGTTTACAATTGTTGCGTGATAACCCAGGATTGAAAGACAAATTATGGGAAAATGTAAACACTTTGCAAAATGGTTTGAGAAGCAAAGGATTTAATATTGGTGACACCAATACTTGCGTTACTCCAGTTTATCTTGAAGGAAGCGTGCCAGAAGCGATGGTAATGGTAAATGACTTAAGAGAAAACTATGGTATTTTCTTGTCAATCGTAATTTATCCGGTTATACCAAAAGGAATGATTTTATTGCGTGTTATCCCTACTGCTTCCCATACATTGGAAGATATTGCTGAAACGCTTACTTCTTTTGAAGCGATCCGCGAGAAATTAGTAAATGGAACTTACAAAGAAATTGCTAGCAGAACTACTGTAGATTTGGACGCTTAATTTTAAGTCATCCATTTGAATATAGAAAATCCATCAGCCTCGGTTGATGGATTTTTTTTTTTGGAGCACACATTTTTGGAACTATCCTATTCAGTCCCGCTATCCGTTACAATTCCCGATCAAGAAAAACTCCGGCAAAAAAGCCTTGTTTTTCTAAATCGGGAGATTTCCACTTCTATCGGGGCTAAATAACAACTTTAGACTTTCATAAGAAGCTATGCCAACAACGTATAAAAAATCTGTATTTTTATACCATCAAAATAATGTAAAAAATGACCCCGCACTTATTAATCATTCCAGGACTCGGTGATTCTGGCGAAAAACACTGGCAAAGCTTTTGGTTGCAAAAATTTACCAATTCAACCAAAGTCATACAAGACAATTGGGACGAACCTCAACTCGAGGAATGGCTTGAAAGACTTTCAAAAACTATTCAACAAATAGAGGAGCCAACCATTTTGGTGGCTCATAGTCTGGCAGTTTCCCTAGTGATGCATTGGATTTCCCAAAATAACAATCCAAACATCGTTGGCGCCATGCTTGTCGCTCCCGCCGATGTCGATTCTCCAGCACACACACCCGATTTCCTGAGGCACTTTTCCCCTATTCCAACGCAAGTAGTTCCTTTTCCAACACTGGTAATTGGAACCGAAAATGACACTTATATGTCATTGGAAAGAGCCAAAGAATTAGCCGATTATTGGGGCAGTGATTTTATCAACGTTGGCAAAAAAGGACACATAAACTCTGAATCTAATCTCGAATATTGGGAAGAAGGACAAAATTATTTACAACAATTAACAGCAAAAATTAAGTTCTAAAAATGACAAATCCAATAGTTTCAGCAGCTTGGCTTCAAGAACATTTAAACGATTCCAATTTAATCATACTAGAGGCTAGATTGGAACAAAACCAATCCAATTTGGAGAATCAAAATCCCGATTTACAAATAAAAGGCGCTCGTTTATTTGATATCAAAAATAATTTTAGCGACACAAGCAATCCATTACCAAACACTTTTCCTTCGGAAGAAAAATTCACTACTGAATCTCAAAAATTAGGCATCAACTCAAACAGCACAATTGTCGTTTATGATACTTTAGGAATCTATTCCAGCCCAAGAGCCTGGTGGATGTTCAAAGCGATGGGACATTCGAATGTTTTTGTCTTGGACGGCGGACTTCCGGAATGGATAAAAAAAGGATTTCCAACAGAAAAGCAACAACAAGCAAGTACTTACCCAAAAGGGAATTTCGAAGCCAAATTTCAGCCTGAATTAATCAAAAACAAAGAGCAGATTCAGGAAAATATCGCAACCAAAGAAGCTGTTCTTATGGATGCCAGATCAGCGGATCGATTCCACGCTACTCACGAAGAACCGAGAGCCGGATTAAGAAGCGGACATATTCCCGGTTCCATAAATATTCCATTTACTGACTTGCAACAAGACGGAAAGTTCAAATCGACAGAAGAGTTAAAAGAAATCCTAAAACTGAACGATCAGCCTTTATTCTTTACCTGTGGCTCCGGAATCACCGCCTGCATCGTTTTACTGGCCACTGAGTTGATTTCAGACAATCCAAAAGCCGTTTATGATGGTTCATGGACAGAATGGGGACATGCTACTGATTTGCCTATTGAAAAATAAAAAGGGGATTCCGTCTATATC
>NZ_DASTTN010000460.1:0-9889 GCF_035760125.1 Flavobacterium sp. | reverse complement strand
ATCTGATATGGGGATTGATGCAATAGAAATTGCGGCGATAAATAAGAACAGTGATTATTTTAATGAATATGAATTTGAAGATGTAAAAACGCATAACGAATCCATATATGATAAATACCGCAGTTCTGTTGCCAAAAGAATAGAACATGTTGTTGAACAATGTACTCGTGTTAATAATGCGGTAAAAAATAGCTTGGCAAATAATTATTTCCCAATAGTTTTATCGGGAGATCATTCTTCTGCTTTGGGAACCATTAGCGGTATAAAAACTGCTTATCCCAAGCAAACAGTTGGTGTTATATGGATTGATGCACATGCCGATTTGCATTCGCCATACACAACACCATCTGGGAATATTCATGGAATGCCGTTGGCGGCAGCGCTTGGTGACGATAATTTAGACTGTCAGGTCAATGATGTTGCCAAAGATACCCAAGAGCATTGGAATGAAATGAAAAATATAGGTATTGATGGTCCGAAAGTATTGGCTGAAAATTTAGTCTATTTTGGTGTTCGGGATACCGAAGAAGCAGAGGATAAGCAAATTGAAAAACTGCATATTCGAAACTATAAAGTAGATGAGGTTCGTTATAGAGGATTGGAAATTTGTGTTGACGAAGCATTGGCTAAACTAGCACACTGTGACGTATTGTATATTTCATTTGATGTAGATTCAATGGATTGCGATTTGATTTCGTTTGGTACAGGAACTCCGGTTTCGAGAGGTTTTGATCAATATGAGATTATTGATATTATCAATCAAATTATTGAATCGAAGAAAGTGGTTTGTATTGAGGTTGTTGAGGTAAATCCGTTATTGGATACCAAGGGAAATAAAATGGCCGAGACTGCATTTCAGGTTCTGGAAGCTATAACGGCAACACTTATTTTGCCTATTGAATAATAATTAGTTTAAGTATAATAATTTGCCCAAAATCTCAAGTTTTGGGCTTTTTTTTGCCTAATAGTTAAAAGTGATTTCTTTTCAGAAAATAAAAAGTAAATTTTGTTTTGTCAATTTTTTAAATACTTACATTTGTATAAGTATTAATACTTAGTTGTTCAAAAATAACACATTTATACCTTAGATCATGATACAAACAAATAAGCCAAAGTTAACAATTGTAGGGGCTGGACCAGGAGATGTTGAATTGATTACCCTTAAAGCGATAAAAGCATTAGAAGAAGCTGATGTTGTTTTGTATGATGCCTTGGTCAATGAAGAGTTATTGCAGTATGCCAAACATGCTGAAATTATATTTGTCGGAAAACGTTTTGGATGTCATGCGTACAGCCAAGATCAAATTAACGATTTGATTGTGTCAATGGCCAAAAAGTATGGTCATGTTGTTCGTTTGAAAGGGGGAGACCCTTTTGTTTTTGGAAGAGGAAGTGAAGAAATAGATTTTGCACTGCAGTTTGGAATTGAAACTGCCATTGTTCCTGGAATATCATCTGCATTGGGTGTGCCGGCTTCAAATGGAATTAGTTTGACACAAAGAAAGGTAGCCGAAAGTTTTTGGGTAATTACCGGAACAACCTCCGATCATAAATTGTCTAAGGATGTTGCCTTGGCCTCACAATCTTCGGCAACAGTAGTTATTTTGATGGGAATGAATAAACTGGACGAGATTGTTTCTTTGTACCAAAACAATAGAACCGATGATTTACCAATTGCGATTATTCAAAACGGAACCCAAAAGTCACAAAAGAAAGTTATAGGAACCATCAGTAATATTGAAAGCTTAGTTAAAAAGAATGAAATTGCTTCACCAGCGATTATCGTAATTGGAGAAGTGGTTAAAAATGCTTCGGCCCTAACTTCGTATATGAAAGCAGAAATACTTTCGGATGCATTTTTGGAAGAAGAATTTATTTTACAAAATTTAAATGTTTTCGAATGATTGTAATAAAATATTTTGGTGGTTTAGTGGAGCGCACCAGATGTCGTGATGAAAAAATAGATTTTTCGGATTTGCCATTAAGTAAGCTATTGTCCGAATTGGAAATAAAATACCAACTGGGACAATTTCCATTTAGTGTGGCCGTAAATCAAAAAATAATTGATAAAGTCAGCAACCTGATTCTGAAAAATAATGATGTTGTGGCGTTGTTGCCTCCTTTTGCGGGAAGATAATTGTCGTTTTTCTTTTAATACAATCTTAAAAAAATAAGTTTTCCCTATTACTTTCCTGGGCAAAAACTCATGCATCATTTCTTTTTTTTACAAATAAATAGCCTATTTTTGGCTGTACTAATCTGTATTTGTAAAAGTAAAATATGAAAAAAATTATCGTAAGCGCATTTGTTTTAAGCCTATGTTTCAGTGCAACTGGACAGTCGATTGATAAAATCATTACCTCCAACGAAGTTACCCGAATTGAAAAAATACTTGCTGCCGATGACATGCAGGGGAGAAGAACCTTTACTCCGGCTATTGATAAAGCGTCGGCTTTTATAGAATCTGAATTTAAAAAAGCAGGATTGCAAACCTTTATGGGAGCAGCCAATTTTAGACAAGAGTTTTCTATGACGGAGTCTAAAGCAACTGCATCGAAGATAATCATTGATGGAAAAGAAATCGATAATTCAAAAGTCGTTACATTTTCATACCAACCCCAAGTTTCTTTAACGGAGAAAAGTGATATAGCCGTTGTTAAAATCAACAAAGGAGATAATCTTGGTCAAAAATTTAATGAGTACTACAACGGTACAAAAAGTTATTTGGTACTGGTTGACGCTTCTTTCAGTAAGGTGTTACCAAATATTCAGCATATTGATAGGATTAAGGCTAATCCAGAAAATAATACCGTTTTATTTGTTTTTGGAGTTCCAGAGGCTACTACCTTTTCAATTGAGCTTAGCAATGAGATCTCCAAAAAAGCACTGAATAATGTAGTTGGAGTATTACCGGGAAAAAGCAAACCAGATGAGTATGTTATTTTTTCTGGTCATTACGATCATCTAGGTGTAGGTTCTCCAGAAGAGGGAGCGCCCCATACAGCAACAGATTCCATTTATAATGGAGCGAATGATGACGCTGCAGGAAGTACAGCAGTTATTATGTTGGCGAACTATTTTAAAAAGCAGAATAACAACGAGCGAACCATCATATTTACCACATTTGTGGCTGAAGAATTAGGAGGTTTTGGAGCCAAATATTTCTCTAAACAACTTCCTGCCGATAAGGTGATAGCTATGTTTAATTTGGAGATGATTGGAACCGAATCGAAATGGGGAAAGAATTCAGCATACATTACCGGGTTTGAAAAATCGAATATGGGAGAAATTTTGCAAAGAAACCTAGTAGGAACTGCTTTCAAATTTTATCCTGACCCATATCCGCAGGAGCAATTATTTTACCGTTCAGATAATGCTACTTTGGCGAAATTGGGAGTTCCTGCACATACCATTTCGACTTCAAAAATGGATAGCGAGCCGAATTACCATACCGCCGACGATGAAATTGAAACATTGGATATTGCTAACATGACCGAAATTATTAAAGCAATTGCAGTAAGTTCGTCATCAATTATTAGTGGAAAAGATACACCGACAAGAGTCGATAGTTCTCAGTTGAAATAAATGTACTATCGATTATAAAATATGAAAAGCCCCGAATTTTTTAGATTCGGGGCTTTTTTATTTTAATTATAGCCTTTATGTTATTCGATTGATAAAGCGATTGTCTTCCCTGGTAAAACGGAATAGGTTTTTCCATCTTTCTTAAAAAAGACTATCAATGAACTTGGATTCATAACCATATTCTTGTTTATAGAAATTTTCAAATTGTTAAAAGCATTTATGTAATCGACAACATCAATTTGCTTTGCATAATAAATGCTTGAGTTATTGGAAATCATTTTGAAAAATTTCTCCGTTTCATTCCATTTATTTTCGTCATTTCCAATTTCATAGCTGTGTCCCCAAACATCCATTAATGCTAAGTTTTTGGTTTGAAGAAATTCATTGATGGTTTGATAAAAATGTTCTAATTCTCTCCTGTCATTTTCAGGATTATTGGGTTCGGAATATGCTTTGCCAAATTGATGCATAGTTGGATGCCATTGAAGGAAATCTTTGGGGATGTTAAAAGTATAAGTATCATAAACAGTTCTGGCATATTCAATCCCCAATCCTTTAATAGTCTCAATTAAAAAGTCATTATAATTGCCAAATGGGGATGCCATTCCCCTAACAGGATAATTGACCAATCGTTCCAATTCTTTTCTGTCTTCAGCAATTTCATAAACGATATCAATTTTAGACAAGGCTGTTAAATTAGGGTGATTAGCCGAATGAACCGAAACTTCGTGTCCTGCAAAAAGTTCTTTTATCTCAGCTTTGTTGAGGTAATTAGTAAGACCGAGTTTATTTGAATTGATATGAAAAGTTCCTATTAGTCCATATTTGTTCATTAGTTTTACCAATCTTCTATCTTCAGAGCGTCCATCATCGTAGCTCAAAATTAAAGCTTTGGATTTTCCTTCCGGAAAAAGCATCTCTATTGGAACTCCGATTTTGGTGATTTCAGGATTGACTTGAGCGTTTGTTGAGTTGAAGAATGCAATTAGAATAATGGATAATAGAAATGTTTTCATTTGTCTGATGGTTTGTATTACTTATTTAGATTTAGCCACCAAGTTGGTGTTAATGAATGATTTGAATCGAATAACTCACCTATTTGAGGTAAACAATAGTTGAGGTTTTTGCTAATTGCTTCTTGACTAAAGCGTTCTACTGGTTCTGTCCAAGTATGTTGAGCCAAGGCAAAAGCTGCCCAATGCACCGGCATCATATTTTTTACATTAGCATCTATTGAAGCTTGTATACTTTCCTCAGGGTACATATGAATTTGTTGCCAGTTTTCATTGTATTGGCCACATTCCATAAAAGCAAAATCAAATGGACCTAAACGTGTGCCAATTTCTTTGAAATGTTCACCATAACCACTATCACCGCTGAACCAAATGTTTTCTGTAGCCGTTTTTAATGCCCAACCACCCCAAAGTGATTTGGCTCTATCAGCCAATCCTCTCCCCGAAAAATGTCGGGTAGGAGTAAAGGTGATTTTTATTTTATCAAATGGAATTTCGTCCCACCAATCGAATTCCGTGATTGTATTTTCGGGAATTCCCCAAGAAACCAAATGTCTTTTAACTCCCAGTGCTACATAAAATTGTTTGGTTTTGTTTTTGAGTTTTTGAATACTATCATAATCCAAATGGTCATAATGATCGTGGGAAATTAATACTAAATCTATTTCTGGAAATTCATCTATGAGGTTTAATGTGTTTTGGCTAAATCTTTTAACAGCAAAAGGAGCAATAGGTGCTGCATTTGATCCCAACATAGGGTCGATTAGAATTGTTTTATTGTCTAATCTCATCAATATTGCCGAATGGCCATACCAAATGCTTCGCATAGATTGGTAAAGTTCAATAAATTGTTCTTTATCAAATGGAATAATAGATATGGGTTTCTGAGGTTCTCTAGCTTCTTTTTTACAAAATTGCTTGTATAATAATTTTGGTAAGGTTTGAATACTTATATTCATTGTGGTCACTTCTAAATTTTCGAAGATTTTACCATTCCAATACTTTGATTTTGAATATTTTTCAATATCGGATTTTTTCGCTTTTGCACCAAATTGTTTTCTCATCTTATCTAAATTGACTCATTATTATTTATCCCTCTTTTCTATTGCTGTCCAAGTAACGTTATTAAATTTTTGTTCAATTCCGTTGTTTTAGTGCCGAGTATTGAGAAAAATTCGGTGTCAAATTTTTCAATCGTTACTACTGCTTTTTTGATAATTTCTTTTCCCTCTTCGGTCAGTCCAACGGTTTTTGCCCTTGTGTCTGTTAAATGCTCCTGTCTTTTAACAAAACCTTTTTGCTGTAAGGTTCTCAAAACAGTTGAGGTTGTCATTGGGTCAATTTTGGTGTGGTTGGACAGTACTATTTGTGTTACTTCCTGCTGATGAAGTGATAGCCAATGAATACTGGCCAACAATACAAATTGTGAATGTGTCAGTCCGTAAGGTTCCAATGCTTTTTTTATTTGTCTTTGCCAAAGGTTGGTAACTTGCCATAATAAAAAGCCTGAACTTTCCTCTGGTTTTTCTACACTAAAAGTATTGTCTGTGGATTTACTCATTTATATTTATTGGTTTAAAGGAAGCAGAGAAGTTGCTTGAATTTGAAGCATTCTAGAAGTTATAAAGTTAAAATCATTTTCGTTAATTTCAAAGAAACCGAAGCGAAATGGATATCCCCAAGATTTTTTGTTTGGAATAAATTCAAGGCTATCGATTAAAGGAATAATGGAGGTTTCTATACATTCTGAAAATTCGATGTTCCGTCTAAATGGTTTGAAGGTTTCAGTCATTTGAAATTGATACACTTCATCATCCTTTATTCTTCCGATTGCTGTAAACGCTTGACATTTTTCATTTCCTTCCATTGTAATTTTCGAAGAATAAATAAGCAAGTAATCCCCTTTTTTCATTCGTTTAAGAGGAGCTTCTTTACCATGACAGACTTGCATAAAACTACCTGCAACACCTTTTTTTACGTGTTCTTTGGAAATTGTGGCTATCCAGTATCTTACGTTGTTCATAGTTTTGCAGCCGTTTTTATTTGTGCTTCCATATCTGCTGGTAAAGTGTCTACAATTTTTTGTGCCACCAATTTTATCCATAGAGAGCTCAAAATCCCTTCCACTTTCATAGTTGTTGTAATTTTTAGTCCATTTGGAGTGTCTTCAAATATATGTTCGCCATACATTTTAGCCAATGGGAATTTTGTAAAGTCTGTGAAATTTTGATTTTCTATGGCTTCAACTATTCCGATTTTTAATTTTGGACCTCCTTTCGGTTGAAACATAAAATGATTTCCTTTTTCAAATTTGCCTTCTAATTTTGCAAATTCAATTCCGGTGTCCCAAGTATGCCAATTGTTTACATCAGAGAAGAGTTTCCACATTTGCTCTTTGCTAACTTTATTTGTTACGATTGAATATGATTTTGTCCACATTAGTATTATTTGTTTAAAATTAATAAGTGTAAATATAGTAAGTGAACGTATAATATACAAATTTATTTATGATAATGCTTTTATTAGGTTTAAGTTAGAAGCAAAACAGCCTTGTTTAAAAATGATTAAACGAGGTTGGTTTTTATAATTTTTTCTAAAAATTAGATTATAAGAAGACTATAAAACGATTACTGTTGTTCTGATTATGAGGCATTCAAATTTAGGTTTCATAATATCCTTGATGAAGTAATTTCTACATCAGCATATTTCCAAGCTTCATTAAAGCGAATTTTTGCTTCTTCATATCTTTTTTTTTCGCCAAGCTTTTCATAGGCATTCATTAGTCCTTTTAAAGCCCAACCGTTATTACGGAAGTTTTTTAAATCTTCTTCATATATTTTTACGGCATCTTTATATTTTCCTGCGGCAATCATAACTGCACCCAAATGATGACGAACAGAAAAAAAACAATCTGGTGGTTCATTATAGTTCAGTAAATCTTCTTTTGCAACAGCTTCCTTTAAAAGTGAAATAGCTTTTGGATAATTTTTTTCTTTGGCATTGATTTCTCCTTCCAAAGTTTTCGAGGCTATTTCGCATAAGTCCAATACATGGTTAATACCCCAAATTGTCAAATCTTTTATTTTGGGATCGGTCATTATTTTTCTCATCGTGGCAAGATGTTTTTTGGCTTCGGCTGGTTGATTTTTGGAAAGCATTGCCATTCCTTGGGCATAATACCAAACTACTAATGGATATTTCAACTCTTTTTGAGGTGGAGAGGAGTTCAGTATATCTTTCCATAAACCAAGTTTTATCTCTACGTACCAAGGAATTGAATAATAATGCTGTAAAGTAGACCAAGCCGGATCGAGCAGTAATTTTTTGTGGGCATGGTCTGCCGTTGCAAGCGCACCTTTCAGGGCAACTTTACTTTCTCCGCTAAGTGTGGCACAAGCAGCAATGAAGTGAAAATTATGAGGGTAATAGGCAAGGGGATATGCTCCTTGGGCATGGCAGGCCTCGATATAGGAACTGTCAGTTTCAACTGCTTTTAGATTGGTTGTGACACCGTCGTGATAGCGACCGTTTCTTATATAAATATGTGATGGCATATGCAGTAAATGTCCCGAACCCAGAACTAAATCTCGAAGTAAGTCTGCACTGGCTTCTGCATTTTCGGGTTTCTGTGACATTTCTTCGGCATGTATATAAAAATGGTTTGCAGCTGCATGTTTTGGTTCCAATTGCAGGCATTTTTTGAGCACTGTTATTATTTCAGGTGTCCAAGGTTGGGGAGTTCCGTCTTTATTCCATAAATTCCAGGGATGCAGATTCATTAATGATTCTGCAAACAGTGCGCCTACAGTTACATCCGTTGGATATTTTTCATATACTTTGCGCATGGCAACAGCATAAGAAGAATCGAGTACGGAACGCACAATAGTGGTGTCATTAGAGTAACGATATGTTAAGGCATCAATCAAATGTTTTTCTTTTTCTGAGCAAGAGATGGAATATAATTTTGCCTTTTTTACAGCCTCGAAAGCTCTTATAAAATTATCTTTCTCCATTCCGGCATTGTAATTTGGCCCAAGAACATATGCAAACCCCCACCAACCCATTGCGCATTTAGGTTCTTGTCTTGTAATCTCAAAAAATGAACGGGCAGCTTCCGCATGATTAAACCCAAAGGAAAGCATCAGTCCTTGATCGAAATATTTTTGGACTTCTGTTTTTTTTGTGGAAATAGGAAAATGAAGACCGTCTAAACCTTTAAATAAAGGCGCTTTTTTGCCAGAGGAATACCAGTTTTTGTCTGTCACATCAGATGCGGTGCAACTAAAGTTACTAGAAACGGACTTAGCTTCATTTGCTGTCTTATTTTTTGTACATGAACAACAAATTAAAATAGAACTAAGTAAATAGAAGGTGATTCGCATAATTCATAGTTTTAAGACCATGAATTTACAAAATATTCCTAAAAGTTTTGATGTAATGTATTGTTAAACAGTTTGTTTTTTGCTAAACTTTCAGATATAAACCAATTACTCAAAACCGTTATGGTAGCTGTTGGCAGTAGTTCATTTAATTGTTGATTTCAAACCTGTAAAATACCAATATTCATTATAATGACTTACCAAATAATTGTCATATCCTTTCCTTAATTCTAAACTTACTTTTGCTTTCGAAGGTTTTAAGAGTATTGTTATAACACTTTTTGTTGTTCTATTTACTGGAATATTACGGATTTCAATATTAGGTGCTTCATCATGAATTATATATTCTTCACCGTTATCATAATGATAATCATTTTTGAAAAAAGAATCTACTTTTTTATCATTCAAATATATTTCAATTGTGTCTTTATAGTGTTTCATAAATAGCAAGTTTGCTGAATTTATCTTTTTTGTTGTACGAGTAAAAGAATATCCTTTTATAGAATCCGAATATTGAATTTGCATTTTTTGATTATCAGATATTTGAGTTTTTTCTGTAGCACAACTAAGCAAAATAGATATGAGAAAAAATGTATATGCAAAGTTTTTCATGAGTTTCGATTTAGGGCTCAAATTTTTTGAATTACTGCCAACGTTCTGGTACTACAGCGGGTTTGGGACTAAATTAAGCCCATTCTTCGGATTTGCCAAATTATCCCAAATACAAAACCATCTTTCCATTAAACCAATTGCCCAAATCCGTTGTAGTAGCTGTTAGCAGTAGTATTTTTAGTTGATTAGTTTATTCACTCCGTTTTCAATTTCGCTTTTATTAATTATTAAGTCAGAAAAGCAAGTTTCAATTTTAGTTTTTTTCCAAAAAGGAAAAATTAATAATCCTGTTTCACCAAT
>NZ_DASTTN010000459.1:0-4008 GCF_035760125.1 Flavobacterium sp. | reverse complement strand
CGATTTAGATTTAACTTGCTTAGGGGCAATTCAAGTAAATGTTAATAAAGCGACTCTTGACTTTTCGACAGCTAATAAGAGGTTGTATCTTGCTGCGGGCTCTTCAATTGAATTTGTTAATGGAGGAACACTAAATCCTGCAGGAGGTAATGGCGGGGGTTGTACAGGTAATGATAGGGTGTACATAGGAGGTGTTTTATTGGCAACTTGTCAAGGTGCAGCAGGTATTTTAGGCTTTGATGATCTTATAAGCCTTGGAGGTACTGGAAAGGTATCATCAAATTCTCCTGTTTGTGTTGGAAATAATATTGTTCTATCAGCTACTCCACCACCAAATGGAACCTTTACTTATAAATGGTTTGGACCTGCTCCCAGTACTTCAATTTTCAGCACGTCTCAGAATCCAACTCCTTTTACAGCAACAACAACTCCTGTAACTTCGGGTGTTTATACAGTAACAATAAGTAGGCCTTCAGATGGTATAACGTTTAATCTTACTACAACTGTTGTCGTTAATTCAGGGACATTGCCAAGTGCTCCGACAGTTTCCCCTGTACAGCCAACATGTTCTGTTGCCACAGGAACTATAACCGTTTTAACTCCTGCCCCAGATGGCGTATTGAAATATAGTATTAATGGATTAACATATACTAATACATCAGGTGTTTTTAATTTAGTTACGCCTGGTACTTATAGTGTGACTGTCAAAAATTCTTCGGGATGTATTTCCCCTGGACAAAGTGAAACGATTAATGCGCAGCCTGTAATTCCAGATGCTCCAATTCTAAGCAATGTTGTTCTAGACTGCAATGAAGCTATAGCTACTGAAACTTGGGCATCAATCCCTAATATAACTAATTATAGTTTTGATGTTTCCCTAGACTCGTTTGTGACTTATTTGGCAGGTTATGAAAACCATTTAGTTGTGCCGACAGCCACTTCTTTAAGTGTGAGCGGGTTGAATCCCGGTGTAACTTATTATGTTAAGGCAAGAACTATAAATAGTTGTGGACCTAGTATTGATTCCAATGTTGTTACAATCACAGTTAATTCCTTGCCAGGGACTCCATCAGCTACCGCTACTTCACAGCCCAATTGTGTAGTACCAAAAGGGATTATCACGGTGACATCGCCAACAGGAATGAATTATAGTATAGATGGTTCCGATTATTCTAACACCACAGGAATTTTTAATAATTTAGCTGTAGGATCTTATGTTGTAACTGCCAAAAATGTATTGGGTTGTGTTTCATTAGGTTCGACTCCAGTTGCAATAAATGCTTCAGTTACCAATACTTGGGATGGGGTTAAATGGTCTAAGACATTGGATGCTACATCGCCACTAATAAGTGATAGTGTAGTTTTTAATGCTGATTTCAATATTACTTCTCAATTAAATGCTTGTTCCTGTAAAATCAATCCACTTGTAAAAGTAGTTGTTGGAGTAGTTGGCGGATTGAATGCTGATGCTATTTTAAAAGTGGAAAATGTATTGGATATAGCTTCTTCAGGTTCTTTAACCTTCGAGAACAACGCGAGTTTGGTTCAGGTTAACAATGATGCTGTGAATACTGGAAAAATTATTTACAATCGTACTGCTACCCCTATGAAGAATTTTGATTATACGTATTGGTCTTCGCCTGTTCAAGGTCAAACCCTTTATGATTTATCGCCAAACACTTTATGGGATAAATATCTTAGTTATAGCTTAGATAATAAATGGGTTGTTGAAGCATATGGGACTTCAATGATGCTTGCCGGAAAAGGATATATCATTAGAGTGCCAAAACCTCAATTTTGGCCTGATCCTTTAGCTGCTACTTATGTTCAATCGGTAAAGTTTGAAGGAGTACCAAACAATGGAATATACACGTTAGCAATTGCCCCAACAGGGTATAGTAACTTAGTAGGTAATCCATATCCATCAGCTATGAGTGCAGATGCCTTTTTATTAGAAAACAGTATAAATACCAATAGAGTTGAAGCTACAATTCGCTTTTGGACACATAGTACAGTGATAACCAATAATAAATATTCTAGCGCTGACTATGCTTCTTATAATTATTTGGGAGGGGTAGGAACAAGTGGAAATTTTGTGGACACAAACGGCAACGGTATTAAGGATGTTGGTGAAGTAGAGATTGCTGCTAATAGGCCTTTAGGTAATATAGCAGCTGGACAATCTTTTTTTGTTAAAAGTGCTACAGTACCAGGGCCGGTTCTTTTTAATAACAGTATGCGAGTAGGTGTTTCAGGTAAAAATGCCCAATTTTTTAGAGGGACTAAATCGAAAACGGCTGCTATAGAGAAACATCGTGTTTGGTTGAATTTGACCAATTCCGAAGGTGCTTTCAAGCAATTATTAGTTGGTTATGCTACAGGAGCAACGAATGGGGTAGACAGGGTTTTTGATGGTTTGAGTGCTAACAGTAATGCATACATTGATTTTTATAGTATAAATGAGGGTAATAATTTAGTGATTCAAGGACGTGCCGTTCCATTTGACAAAACAGATAGAGTGCCATTAGGTTATAAAAGTACTATAGAAGGTGTTTTTACAATAAGTATTAATGAAGTAGATGGAGTTTTAACGGATCAACCAATTTTTATAGAGGATAAAGTGAACAATGTTGTTCATAATCTTAAAAATGGAGTGTATTCTTTCACAACTTCAAAAGGAATATTTAACGATCGTTTTGTATTACGATTTATGTCCAATAATGTTACTGCTAAAGCTCTGGATACTGGAATTTTTGACACAGAAAGGGAGGGTGTAATTGTTTCTGTGAAAAATAGTCAAATAAAAATCAATTCATTTAGTGAAACAATTGATAAAGTGATGGTTTATGATTTAAAAGGTAGCCTGCTTTATGAAAAGGATAATGTGAACAGTAATGAATTTCGTGTCTTGAATTTTAATTCTAGTGAACAATTTTTAATTGTACAAATTTTACTTAAAAATGGTAAATGGGTTACTCAGGAAATTGTTTTTTAATAATAGTTAACTATCAAGGATTTATAGAGCTCCATTTTATTTTAAAATGGAGTTTTTTTGTAGCTTTTAACTTTCTAAAAGAAAAAAAAATAGTTATTTGACGGATATTAAGGTGTAATTATGAAACTTATTGAGAAAAATAATTTTTAATGTTTATTTTTGGCACGTAAAAATACCTGTTTTTGATTTTGCATTGTAAAATATGTTTTAAAATGCGAGTCAATTATAGATTTTTTGCTTAGTAACCCCAGAAATACCCCAAACTATATGACTAAAATTTTACTTAAGACTAAATTAAATCTATTTGTTTTACTGTTTTTTGTTTTTTCAGGAATCGTAAATGCAGCTACTATAGATATTAATACCTCAGTGACATATAGTGATGTAACTCATGCAGGTAATGATATTGTTGTTAAAAATGGAGGGACATTTACTATAAATAGTAATGCTCAAATTAAATCAATCACAGTTAACACCGGAGGAACACTTATTATAAATTCTCCTTATACTTTAACAGTTGGTGTTGTTGGTAATTCATTCTCCGCTACTCCAGCAGTAGTAGACTTTCAAAATGGCTCAATTGTTACTGTTAATTCTGGGTCTGCTTTTGTTGTTTATGGTTTATTGAATAACAGTAATAATAGTGATGATGTCGTATTTAATGGTACTGTAAGTATATTTGGGAATGTTACCGGCGGAGCTGGTTCAGCAATTTCTGGTTCGGGAACATTAGACACTGCGGGTTCAATTATTACTGCTGATAACGGACAACCTGGTACTATTTTTGGCTCAACTGGTGATTGTACAACAGGCCCTTGTTCAAGTTCTACTTCATGTACTTCTTTTACAGGTTCTATTTCAAGTAGTCAAACTATTTGCTCAAATACAATACCTTTGACATTAATTAGTAGTACTACTGCATCTTCTCCAACCTATCAATGGCAAAGTTCTACAACTTCTGGTATAGGTTTTACAGATATTACAGTTAATGGGACTAATGCAACATATGTATT
>NZ_DASTTN010000458.1:0-10373 GCF_035760125.1 Flavobacterium sp. | reverse complement strand
CAAATTTATTTTTTGCAAATGTAAGTTTTGGGCAGGCGACGGTTATCACAGATAAAGATGATTATGCTCCTGGTTCGACGGCCATTATCAATGGTTCCGGTTTTCAGGCTGGTGAAGTTGTAGAATTACATGTGGAACACGCAGATGGTGATCCATTAGGGACTGATCCTGGATTTCATGAGCCATGGTTTGTGACCGCAGATAGTGCCGGTAGTTTTAATAGTTCTTGGTATGTGCCTACTGTAGTTGAAGGCGATGCATATGGGGCGACTTTATTATTAACTGCTCATGGAAGCTTGGGCTCTGTGGCTGATTGGTTGTTTACCGATGCGGGAAATTTTACCTATTTGACTACTCTAGGGAAAAGTAATACTATATCCGCTATAGCGAACACCACAAATAGTAATACTTTAAGTGTTGATGTTACTGCGCCTAAGAACAATGGAACTTTTAGCGCTAGTTTAGCTTTTGTCGTACAATCAGGGACTACAATTGGAATAGGTAATGGAGCTAATCAAATCAACTTGACAAGTGTTATTAATAATTATATTACGGGTGGTCCTTCTGGATCTGATATTACAAAAACATTTGCAATTACTGTCGCTGTAGGTTCTAGTGTACCTGATGGTACTTATCAGTTTCAAGCGACAGCTATTTCAACTTCTGGTAATCCAGCCAATAATAAAGAATGGAAATTTGATGTCATAGTAGGGAGTGTTCCTGGATCTATTGGGACTGTAACTGTTGGAACTCAATCTGGAGTTTCAGTTTACGGTACAGTAAGTTCACCAACTTTTGATGTTACTTCTTTACGAGGAGCTAATGGATTAGTTAATGGGACTTATAGTGTATCTGGTCTGCCTAGTGGTGTTACCTATAATTTTGCACCATCATCTACATTTATAGCCAATGGAATAACTGCATTTCCGGGAGCAACATTAACTCTTAATGCTCCTGCAAGTCTAAACGCAGGTTTATATAATTTTACAGTTTCGTTGAGCGATGGCATTAGTACAGTTGCTGCCGTGGGAACGTTGACAGTTACACCTCGTCCGATTACCATCACAGCCAATAGCAGAAGCAAAACCTATGGCGATGCCGTAACGTTTGCCGGAACGGAATTTAGCACACCGGTAGGATCCCTTGTAAATGGGGATGCAATCAGCAGTGTGACCCTTGCCTCAACCGGAGCGGGGGCATCCGCAACCGTAACAGCGCCCGGCCCAACCTATCCGATTGTCGCCAGTGCGGCCATTGGAAGCGGATTGGGTAACTATAACATCTCTTATGCTACCGGAGTGTTGACCGTGGGAGTGAAATCCATTACTGTTACAGCCGATAACAGAAGCAAAACCTATGGGGATGCCGTAACGTTTGCAGGAACAGAGTTTACCACCGTAGGTCTAGTGAATTCGGATACGGTAACTTCGGCAACAATATCGAGCACCGGTTCGGCTGCCACTGCCGCGGTTGGGACTTATGATATTCTGATTGGGTCGGCCGTGGGATCAGGATTGTCAAACTATGATATTACATATACCAAAAAAACACTCACTGTAGGCAAAAAAGGTTTGGAAGTTTTTGCTGTTGATCAAACCAAAACCTATGGGGATGCCGTAACGTTTGCAGGAACAGAGTTTACCACCGTAGGTCTAGTGAATTCGGATACGGTAACTTCGGCAACAATATCGAGCACCGGTTCGGCTGCTACTGCCGCGGTTGGGACTTATGATATTCTGATTGGCTCGGCCGTGGGATCAGGATTGCCTAACTATGATATTACATATACCAAAAAAACACTCACTGTAGGCAAAAAAACAATTAGTATCAAAGCCGATGACAAATCAAAATTCTGTGGGCAAGCTAATCCTGATTTTACTTTTACTGTCACAGGTTTTGTAAATAATGAAACTAAATCAGTTTTGAATGTCCCTCCAGTGGTAAAATTAGACACTAATGGAATAACTATAATTGCATCGGGTTGTTCAGATAATAATTATGAAGTTACTAATTATGAAAGTGGGACTTTGACTATTCAAGGAGTTAACATCGATGCGAGTGCCAGTAGTTTAGTTATTCAGTTAAATAGTTCAACAGCTCCTTTAAAAGCTACTGTGAAGTCATCTCTAGATGGAAATCCAGTAAGCAATGTAAATGTTACTTTTAAATTGTTTAACGGATCAAATCAAGTTGGACCTTCGGAAACAGTATTGACTACAGATAATGGTGAAGCTTCATTGTCTTTAATTATAAGTTCATTGCCAATGGGACTTTATAAGGTAGAAGCGATATCTGGTTCAGATTGCTCTTCGTCGGCAGCCTATATGACCATCTATGATCCAAACGGAAGTTTTGTAACTGGAGGTGGTTGGATTAACTCTCCTGCTGGTGCATTAGTAGGACAATCGTTGACAGGTAAAGCCAATTTCGGTTTTAATGCTAAATATAAAAAAGGAAATAATCAGGTAGAAGGAAATACAGAGTTTCAGTTCCAAACAGGAAATTTTAACTTCAAAAGTAATTTGCTTAATGCCGGGACATTGGTGATTTCTGGAGCTAAAGCTACTTATAGAGGTGTGGGTACTGTAAACGGATCTGGAAACTATGGATTTATGGTTTCTGCAATTGATGGACAAATTTTAGGTGGTGGCGGAGTTGATAAATTCCGCATTAAAATATGGAATATCGCCAACGGAAATACAGTTGTATATGATAACCAAATGAATGTTGATGAAAATCTTGCAGCAACAACTGAATTGGGTGGAGGTTCCATTGTAATACATGAGGTTAAGAAAAACACCACTAAAATTGCTCAAAAAGCTAGTGTGACAACTCTGGAAATTCTGCAATTCAATATCACTGCATATCCAAACCCATCAAAAAACTATTTTAGTTTGAATTTGACAGGAGGCAGTACTGAAAAGGTAGAAATAGATATCTTTGATATGCAAGGAAGAAAAGTTAAACACATAGAAAGTGCCAATCAGGATTCTATTGTGTTTGGTGAGGAGTTGCCTGTTGGCAATTATATTGCTGTTGTCAATCAAGGGGCTAACCGAAAAACAATCAAACTTCTAAAAGAGTAAATATATTTATTATCAATAAAAACAACAAAGCCATCAGATAGTTCAGTGATGGCTTTGTTTTTTTATAACAGGGGATTTTTTTTTTTTTTGAATTATTACTGTAGTGATTTTGTATAGTTTGAAATGGCAAGTGAAGTTATTACTTTTCGAAAATTACGGTACTTGCTGTCGCGCCAAGATCTAGTAGGTTGTTCGTGATATTTTTTACAAAATCAGTTGGGCCGCAGACATAAAAATTCTGACTGAAATCTGAAATGTTGTCAATTAGGAAATTACGATCTATTCTTTTTTCTTGAAATCCGATGACATTTTCTCGGGTGTATACTTTTAAAAAATCTTTCTTTAGCATTTTTTGTAATTCCTCTGCCATAATTACGTCTTCTGAAGTTTTGTTGCTATAAATGAGTTTATTGCCAACTAAGTACTGTTTTTTGTATAAATCACGAAAGATTGAAATAAATGGAGTGATACCTGCGCCACCGGCAATAAAAGTTCCTCTTCCTTTGTATTGAATGGCTCCGAAAACATCGTGAAGTATTAATTCAGTTCCAGCATTGACACTTCCTAGTTTATTGGTCACGCCTTCATGATCTTTGTAAATTTTAATCATAAATTCGAGGTAATTCTGTTCCCTTAAATTGGTAAAGGTAAAAGGGCGCAATTTATCTTCCCATTCTGGAAGGTTTATGGAAACATCGGTAGCTTGACCTGGGCTAAAATCGTATCCAGCAGGTCTTTCGGTTACAAAGCATTTTACATCATGGGTTATGTAAAATGCTTTCAATATTTTTACAATTGGTGTTTCCATATAGTTTATGATTTGTTTAATTTAGTTTGGTCAGCCAACTTTGCCAAACTTTTTGCGGCATTTGTGAAGTCTGATGGTATGAGGATTACTGTGGTGGTATTATTGTCAATACCTATTTCTGCCAGCATTTGCATGCGTCTTAATTCTAATGCAATTGGGCTTTCTTCCATTTTTTTTGCTCCTTGGGTTAGCTTTATGGAAGCTTCTAATTCGGCTTCCGCTTTTACAATTCTTGCTCTTTTTTCTCGAATTGCTTCCGCTTCACGTGCCATGGCTCTTTGCATTGCTTCTGGAATTTCGACATCTTTCATTTCGACCATTTCAATTTTTATTCCCCAAGGTTCAGTTGCAGAATCCACAATTTTTTGAAGTGTCCCATTGATTTGTTCTCTTTCCCGTAATACTTCATCCAGAGAATGCTGTCCGATAATATTTCGTAATGCGGTAACCGAAAATTGATAAACAGCCTTATTGTAGTCTGCTACTTTGATAATTGCATTTTCAGGACTAGTTATTTTGAACCACAATACTGCATTTACTTTAATTGTTACACTGTCTTTTGTAATGGTTTCCTGTTGTTCTAAGTCTACAGTTTTTGTTCGAATGTCTACCCGTTGTTGTCTTTCGATGAAAGGGATAATCCAATAAATTCCAGGTCCCATAGTGTTTCTGTAACGGCCAAGTCTAAATATTACTCCACGTTGATACTCTTGTGCAATACGAATACCTCCTATAAGGAATATAGCGAGTATGGCTACGGTAATTTGTAAAGGTGTCATGGTTTGCTTTTTTAAGCGTCGTTTTGTTTGTAATTTAAGGTTATTTGATTTTTTTTTGAATCTCTATTTGGTGTTATTTTTCACCATAGATTACAAGGGCACTCGAATCAATAATGACATTGTTGTCAGGATATTTTTGATTCACTAATGAATACACTTCTTCTTTTATTTTTTGTCTCATTGTGTCATCTGTTTTACTGAGGGCGGCAACTACAGGGGCGGCAACATCATTCATTAGACTCCAATAAACATCTGTTGTTTTACAATTTAATTTTCCTGTAACTTCATTTTCTGAAATATTTTTGAGACCTGCTTGCGAAAATAAATCAGACATAAATCCAGCTTTTGAACAACGAAACATTCCAGGAGCTCCGGGTGGAGGGGGTGGTATTTCTATATTTTTGCCGATGCTTCCCATAGTGGCGGTTATCCAGAAATTTTTTTCAGGAATGTTCCAAACGGCGGTCGCAATTTTGCCCCCAGGTTTAAGAACTCGTGTCATTTCTTTTATGGCTAATAGCATGTCTGGAAAAAACATAAATCCAAAGCGACAACTAATGGCATCAAAAGTATTGTCTGCAAAGGGAAGTTCGCTAACGTCACACACTATAGTTTCAAAATTTTTAATTCCTCTCTTTTTTGCATTTTCTTGGGCTACTTCAAGCATTCCTTCGGCTAAGTCTGTTGAGATTACTTTTCCTCCATTTAAATGTGATGCAATGGTTAGTCCCGGTTCTCCGGTGCCTGCGGCGACATCCAGAACGATAGCGTCACTTTTTAAATTGAGCAGTTTGATGATTTCATCTCCCATGGGTTTTAGGAAATCCATTGTAGGTTCATCCCACTTTTTCCAACCGGGTGAAAATTTGTTCCAGGTTTCTTTTTGTTGGTCTCTGATTTGTTCAATTTCTAGTTCCATTATAGTCTAATTTATTGTTCTTAATTATATTGTGAACTACACGACTTAGTAGGGAAAGAAAAGGTTGAGATCTAAAGGGGTGTTATTTTGAAATGGGGTAATAAATTTAAGAATATAATATGTTTGCTTGTGTTAAAGACATCATATATTTTGCAATAAATGAAGAGTAATTAATAAAAAAAAAACACTCTAAAATAAATTCTAGAGTGTTTTTTGAGGTATTTAGAAATTGAGTTTTATAAAAATTCTCCGTGTTGAGAAATGTCTAATCCTAGTTCTTCTCTTTCTTCAGTTACTCTTAAAGGAGTTATTTTATTTACAATGAAGAATAAAGCATAAGAAACAGAAAAAGCAAATATGGAAACAAGAACTAATGCTTTCAATTGGATTAAAAACAAAGTAGGATCACCAAAAATTAAACCTTGGTTATCACCAACAATTGAGTTTACAGATTTTGATGCAAAAACACCAGTTAAAAGCATACCTACCATACCACCTACACCATGACAAGCAAATACATCCAAAGCATCGTCAATTTTTCCTTTAGGGAATTTGCTCACAACAAGGTTACTTACAATACTGGCGATAATTCCGATTGCCATAGCGTGAGGAATGCTTACGAACCCTGCAGCAGGAGTAATGGCAACCAATCCAACGACTGCACCAATAGAAGCTCCCATTGCTGAAAGTTTGTGACCCATAATTTTATCAAGAAATACCCATCCCATTGCAGCGGCAGCAGCAGCTACAGTTGTGGTTCCTAATGCTTGAGCGGCAAGACTACCTGCACCTACAGCAGATCCAGCGTTGAAACCGAACCAACCGAACCATAATAAACCAGTTCCTAATAATACATAAGTAATACGAGCAGGGTTTGCTTTTTGTACTTTTCTTTTTCCTAAGAACATTGCACCTGCAAGAGCAGCCCAACCAGCACTCATGTGTACTACTGTTCCTCCAGCAAAATCCAATACTCCCCATTTAAAGAACATTCCATCAGGATGCCAAGTCATGTGACATAGTGGAGCATATACAAATAATATGAACAATACCATGAATAATAAGTAAGCCCAAAAACGAACTCTTTCAGCAAAAGCTCCAGTAATTAAGGCAGGGGTGATGATTGCGAATTTTGCTTGAAATAAGGCAAATAAAATAAAAGGGATAGTTGGTGCTAATTCCCAAGCAGTGTTAGCACTTACGCCGCTAAAAAACAGGTTTGAAGTTGGATCACCAATAAAACCTCCAATTGAAGGGCCAAAGCAAAGTCCAAAACCAATTACAACCCATAATATAGTTACTATAACCATAGCCATGTAGCTTTGTAGCATAGTACTGATAACATTTTTTTTGCCTACCATTCCACCATAAAAGAATCCAAGTCCTGGTGTCATTAATAATACAAGAGCTGTGGCTACAATCATCCAAGCCGTGTCTCCAGTGTCTAATTTTAATTCAATAACGTGTGCTCCTAGTTTTGATGATTCATTGAGTAAATGAATTGAAAAGATTGATAATACCAGGATTGTGATTAGTATCACACTTAAAATAATTTTTCGCATAGTTTTTCGGTTTTTAATTTTTTATAAATGTATCAAATGATTTTATACCCTCCAAAAAATATGGGTTAGTATAGGTATTTTTATGGATATTGTATTTCGCACCCCTATATTTTGATGGGTATTTAATTTTTTAAGTCAAAAAATAGAATGTGTTAATGGAATTTTAAGTTTTTTTTAAGGTTTGTTCTTGAATTAACTGATTATTCGTGAAATTATCGCTGATTTTGGTAATTAAACGAACTTTTTGTTAATGATAACTTAAAATTTTTTTTTCTGCGATGAGTTTTGGCAGGGATTTATATTTAATTATTTATGTTGGTTTGGGTGGGAGTAAACGGTGTTTTGAGGTTTTTTTTACTTTTATCATTGTAGGTAAATTTGTTAAATTTATTAAAAAAATGTTTAATATTTGCAAATTACATGATGATTTATTTGTTTAATTTGAATTTAAAGATTTGTTATTTAAAGCTTTATCCTCAAAAGTGTGGCTTCATTGTTTGGGGCGATTTGCTTGATGTAATGAATAGGAGGAGTTAATTGATTATTGAAACTTGATCAAAAAAAAACACCCTAATTTCTTAGAGTGTTTTGGTTTTATAGTTGAAAATAGAAATTATAAATATTCTCCGTGTTGTGAGATATCGAGTCCAAGTTGTTCTTTTTCTTCAGAAACTCTTAAAGGAGTGATTTTGTTAACCACATAAAAAAGAAAGTAAGACATTGTGAAAGCAAATATAGAAACGCCAACTAGAGCAATTATTTGATGAGTGAATAATTTGGTTTCTCCAAAAGTAAGTCCTTGATCAATAACTGCGGGGTTAATATCTTTGGATGCAAAAACTCCTGTTAATACCATTCCGACCATTCCGCCAACACCGTGACAAGCAAATACATCCAAAGCATCATCGATTTTAAATTTATGGAATTTACTAACAGTAATATTGCTGATTATGCTTCCAATAATTCCCATAGTAATTGCATGTGGCATGCTTACAAATCCTGCTGCCGGAGTGATGGTTACCAGTCCGACTACTGCGCCAATACAAGCGCCCATAGCTGAAAGTTTGTGTCCCATAATTTTGTCAAGAAATACCCAAGTCATAGAGGCGACTGCAGCGGCAACGGTTGTTGTTCCAAGTGCTTGTGCGGCAAGACCATTGGCTCCCATGGCTGATCCTGCGTTGAAGCCAAACCATCCAAACCATAATAAACCAGTTCCTAATAATACATAAGTAATACGTGCTGGAGTTGGTTTTGGTGATTTGCGTTTTCCTAGAAAGATAGCTCCGGCAAGCGCAGCCCACCCTGCGCTCATATGTACAACTGTTCCTCCAGCAAAATCCAATACTCCAAAATTATATAGTAATCCATCGGGATGCCATGTCATATGCGCCAATGGAGCGTATACAAAAAGTATAAAAAGCACCATGAATAATAGATAAGCCCAAAAACGAATACGTTCTGCGAAGGCTCCTGTTACGATAGCTGGTGTTATAATAGCGAATTTAGCCTGGAATAACGCAAACAATAAAAAAGGAATTGTTGGAGCTAATTTCCATGAAGTACCAATTCCGACTCCTTGAAAAAAGATATATGGTATTGGGTTTCCAATAATACCTCCAATTGAAGGTCCAAACGATAATCCAAAAGCAATAAGTACCCATAAAACAGTTACGATAATCATTGCCATAAAGCTTTGAAGCATAGTACTGATGACATTTTTTTTGCCGACCATACCGCCATAAAAGAATCCCAATCCAGGTGTCATCAGTAATACCAATGCAGAAGCTACAAGCATCCAAGCAATATCACCAGTGTCAAATTTTGAAATTTCTAAAAGATTTGTTTTGTGGCTAGTTAAAAAGTAATTAGAGCAATAGGATAGTACCAAAATCGTGATGAGGATCACACTTAAAACTATTTTCCGCATTTTGAATTATTTTATATTTTTTTTGATGCAAAAATAAAAAATCATTTCAATCACCCTGTTAAAACAGATGTATGTTTGTTATTTTTATCATTTTTGTATTTTGAACCCCCTATATTTTAGATGGTGGATGTAAAAATCATTAAAAAATAACAATAATTTAATTTTGAATGTTTTTTTGCTCCTCATACAAAAGGGGATTTGTATAAATTGTAGCTGTTTATTTAAATTTATTTGACATTATCAGGTTGGAGTTATATATCTAATAATTGAGTTTCGCATTGTTATAAAAATTTGTGACGATTGCAATTAATTCCAACCTATTGAATCAAAATTTCATTAACTACAACACAAATCTAATGTCACCTTCAAAGCCAGAATTCATTTGTGTAAAAGTATTCAGTTGTTGAACCATTTTATCCAAGTCGGTTTTGGTATGGTGGGCGCTAATTACAATTCGACTTAATTTCCCAGAAGCCGTTGGATAAGGAAAGGAGGTTGGAATAATATTATTGTCCAATAATAATTGGAGCAGTTCCGCATGGTCGAAATAAATAGCGGGATAATCTTTGGTAAATGTAAAAGCGGTGTTGGGAATTAAATGCTTGGAAACATAATTCAAGTTATCTTTTAGTTGTTGTCTTTGTAGATGATAAAGTGTCTGAGCATTTACAAAGGTTTCCAAAAAAGCGGGATTCATTCCGGAGGCTCCCACAAAATTTTGCTGTTTTTTTATTTCTCCTATAAATTGAGAATCCCCAGCAATAATACCTCCTGAAAGTCCTATGGCTTTTCCCAGTGATGCAATAATTATTTTGTGATGAACATTTGGAAGTTCATATTGATTTAATACACCTTGCCCATGGTCGCCTAGAATTCCGATGCTGTGTGATTCATCAAGCAACAAAGTAATATCTTTATCCCCAGGAATATCTTGAAGAATACCCAAATCAATGGGGGTAACTTCAAGAGAAGGTATAGCATCGGCAACGATTCCAATTCTTGAAACGGTTGGATCCAAGAGAAAAGGATTCAGTTTCCCATTTTGAATTAGTGGTAATGAAAAGGGATGCAATAAAGCGGGATGTGTATTTGGGAAATGAAAAATCAAATCGGTGGTATGTTGTAGTTGTTCCAAAGCCAGTTTTCCGGCCAACATCCCAGAGGAAATTGTAACAGCAGCCTCGGTTCCTATTTGTCTGGCCAGTAAATCTTCTGCAGTTTTGTAAATCTCCAACTGGATGTTTGCCGAACGGGAACTTCCATAACTCGTTCCCCATTTTTGAAAACTA
>NZ_DASTTN010000457.1:0-4140 GCF_035760125.1 Flavobacterium sp. | reverse complement strand
CATAAGTAGTCTATACTTTTTTCAAAAAGTCCTACTGCAGAACCTAATGGGCCTAGTAAAAGATGCAACTCATCTTGTATTATTAGTTCTGGTGGTAAGGTGTCATGATTGTATCCTTTTCCAAATAATCTCCTAGAATCTTTATTCCTTTCGGAAGTATTAGTGGAGACATTGTTTGCTAAAGCTGCAAACTTATCTACCGTCCCAAATAGTAGTGTAGGAGGGTATTTATAAATATCTTCATCAAATAATCTTAATGGCAGGCTAAATTCATTACTAGGTCTATTTCTTCCCATACCTTTATAAGTACAGGATGAATTATTGCAACAGATGTTTAACTGATCATTTATTCCGTAATTATTTCGTGTGGGTTTATGAGTATGAGAAACATTACTTAATTCTGGATTAATAAATAAATCACTACCACACCATGGGCATTCTGTAAATGGTAAATTTGTACTCACTTTTTTACCAACTTCAATACAAACTCCTATTTTTTCAAGTTCTTTCTCCATGCTCGTATCATTTGAATTACCGGTGCCTTTCCATTGATTAGGCAATGAGCCTGAACCAACAAATAAACCAATTGTAATTCTCGAATTACCGAGACTACAAGCATGAGGTATTGAAAAACTATCTTTACGGATGGCTTCTAATGCGCAAATTAACATAGTTGCTCTTTGAAATTGTTGCAATGTTAACAGTCTCAATGTATAACGCATTAAAACGGTTGTACCAGTTCCTCTAACTCCTTTGGTAAATCTTCTATATCCAATTACGAATGCTATTATACCTAAATAAGCCTCCGTTTTCCCACCACCAGTTGGAAACCATACTAAATCAGCTATCTCATTCCTTTCAGGCCATCCATTGGAAAATATATTTTCAACGGTTTTGTCATCGAGATCTGGTCGAACAAAAGCATCAATATTTAATATTATAAAGGCAATCTGAAAAGAACGCCATTTATAATCATATTCACCTAGGCTAATATTTTTGTAAAATTCTTCGGTATTTGAGGAAGGATTGAACGGTTTCTTAATGCTATGATGCAATTGCATAAACATTGCTGTATTCATTAGCCTGAATGCAGCCATAGCTTTCAAATCTTTACTAAGTAATTTAATGTTTCTTACTAATCTAATATGATCTTTATCACAAGCTAATAGTTGTTTCTCTAATAATTCTTTTTCTTCACCTTTA
Organism: Flavobacterium sp.; assembly: GCF_035760125.1. Classification (GTDB taxonomy): domain Bacteria; phylum Bacteroidota; class Bacteroidia; order Flavobacteriales; family Flavobacteriaceae; genus Flavobacterium. The sequence continues at coordinate 2,937 of NZ_DASTTN010000457.1, read as the reverse complement.
AGTAAATTATCATTATTAAGATCCTTTTTTTTCTCTTCTATCCAAAACTTATATTCATTCACAAAATTCATTAATCCCTCTAAAACAGCACTATCAGTAGCATCAGACAAAGTTGAAAGAAAACGCATTGACAAAATAGAATCATTTTTGAGTCTTGAAGTAATTACACCATCTACAATTTTGCTAGGTTTAAAATCTACTTTTGGGGTTTCTTGTTCTGGAAGAAACTCAGTTGTAATAAACTTGTATTTATCCTTTACATCCCAATTTACAGATGTGTTGTAGCCTTCACCAAAATCATGATAGTTTCTATAGAGTAATTTATTAAAGTTATCTTCTTCATCAAAATCCAATAATTGAGGAGGGTTATATTGCTTCAGAGTATTTTCTTTAATCTCGTTAACCTTTAATTGAATACCAAAATATGCTTTTAAATTTGCTTCATCTTTTTTGTTTAATTGAGGTGGTTCATTTTCCTTAAGAATAATATTTGCCTTGTTAATCAATAATATTTTTACAAAAATTTCCTCATTTTTACGAATATATTGTACCGAATATTTTAAATCTGAGACCTCTTTGATGTTATTATCAATAACTTGATTATTTAGTCTTAATATCTTACTGGTTCCATCATAATTTGGTAAAGAAATAGTAATGTTTTCAAAAGTTTTTGCCTCCCAAATTGGAGAAGAATTTCTTGGTTTATATACAGACTTTAGATCTGTTACGTAGTTTTTTAACTGATTGAATATTTCAATTTCCTTTATGAGCTTCTTATAATTTGAGTAATTAGACAAATCTTCTTTAAGTTTACTCTTAATATGATTAATTATGCTGTTATCATATAATGAAGCTACATTTTTATATTCATTCCCACTATAATTTATTGATTCTGAAATAGAATAAAACTGTAGTTCATAATCACCTTTAATTCCATAATATATTACACCATTTTTTTGTTTAAGTTCAACTATATCACTTTTAAAAACATCTTGTATTGTTTTTAAAAGAGTTGCTTGAAAATAATTATTTAAATGAATATAATCTACATCATAAATATTACTCTTATTAATTTCTTGATTAAGATAAATAAATAGGTTATTATTTTTTCTTAAAGATGTAAATAATGGTTTAAAGTAATTTTCAATTGCAATTTCAATTTCATTATCATATTCAGAAACTAGACAAGCTAGTTTATCGCTTAAACACTCCTTCTTATTTATGCTATGATATTTTCTAAATGAAACGTTCACTTTCAAATCACCTTGCATATTAGTATCTTTGTCTACTACAAATGAGAGGCCAAATGAATTTGGATAGTTTTGTTGTTTACTGACTAGACTTTCTTCAGTATTATCTATATTTCTATCATCATCTCCACCATTTTCTATATCCTCAGTATCCGGATTTTCTTCATCGATATCCGATTCTAAAAATTTCTCTTTGAGTTGTGTTTCCGTTCCTTTTGAAACCCTTGTTTCAGGAAAAAGAATTGCAGAACTATATTGATAAGCAGGAACCTCTGCTAAAATTTCACTTTTATTATCTATAGCCTTTACTTCTTTAACTTTAAAGTCAATACCGTTGAATTCACTCGTGTCCCATTTTTCTATAAAGAAATAGCGGTTATTAAAAGCTCCAGGTCCTATTATCTGCTCACGAACAAATAATTCAAGGCTATTTCTCTTTTTTCTAAAATTATTCATCAATTTAAAGTTTTAATTTCTTTTACTTCATGAAAAATTAATTCATTTATCATTGAAGATAGAATTGATTTTGCTATTTCTTTTGGATTAATTTCCTCATCGTTTTCGAATATTGAAATATTATTTTCGATATATCTTGAAGCCTTTAATATTAACTCTGGATTATCAATCTCACTTAAATAATTGTTTTTCAAACACAAATCATAAATATGTTTGTATATTTTTTTAATTTCATTCAGATGTTTTCTTCCATAATGGGCAATCCATGCTTGAAACATGTCATTCGAATTAATTCCTAAAAATTCACAAATAATTTTCCAGTGATCTTTCTTCTTAGGTAAAATAAATCTTTCATTATTATAATCCTTTGCCACAATCACATATTTTTGGTTGAAATATTTACTATGTGTGTATTCTAAACCTAACTTCTCTAAAGTGTTATAGACATTCTCATACTTTGATAATTGTATTTGAAAATCAATTACCGTATCAGGTACTTTACTAAGCTTATCTACTAAATTATCTCTACTAATAGCGGAACTTATTTCTCTTTGTAATATGAAATAATCCCCAATATTTAATTGAGAAATATAATTTGCAATTAGAGTATTTCTTCTAATTAAAACAGATGTATTTCCTTTTTCAGCGAACTCGATACCATTATTCGTGTAAACTAAATATTCCTTATTTTCATTTTCTTTTAAAACTTTTTTAGTAAACTCTATTTCTTCTTCATTATAAAAAACAAAATCTTCACTTTCGAGGTTAATGTCTTCACTTTCAATTAAAACTTCTATATTATCACTATTGTATTTCTTTCTATAATTTATGATCTCATGTTTTATGTTTTGAATTAATTCGGACTTTGACTTATTGTATTTTTCTTTGTTGTTTTGAAACTCAGTATCAATCTTTTCTCTTATAGGGTTCAATAATGCATCATATTGATAATTTAAAATATGGTATTTTATCCAAGGCTGATAATTAAAATATATGAAATCGGGAATTATTACTTTAAAATCAGACTTCTTTGGAAGTATATTAACTAGATTGATAATATTAAAAGCGTCTAATAGCAATATATTTGTTTCTTTTAGGTAGTAATCAATTTCATTATTATCCACAAAAAGCACCTTGTTATTTAATTCATACAAATAATGTTTGAATGAATTAAATGATTTTTCTAGTTTTTTCTTTCTGTTTCCTTTTATTTCTGGTAACAATAGAACTG
>NZ_DASTTN010000456.1:0-4098 GCF_035760125.1 Flavobacterium sp. | reverse complement strand
TACCGAGAAAACTGCTTCCTCACCTCCAATTGCTTTGATGTAATTCTCAAGTATGTTTTTGGCAGTGATTCCTGTTGGAATTTCTTTATTTAAAATCGGTTTTTCCAACGGATTTCCATATTTGTCAAAATAAAACATCGGAATTTTAAGTTTTTCCAATCCTGGAGCAACCTCAGATCCTTTGCCTGCAATTACAATTCGCATATTGTCGATTAGGAAATATTTGTTGGCTACGCGCAATATGTCATCAGCAGTTACTGCGTTGATAATTTGGATGTATTTTTCGTAAAAATCAGATGGAAGTTTTTCCGTTTCTATGCTTAATGCGTATCGAGCAACGGCTTGTGGTTTTTCTACCTGCATCACAAATCTTCCAATGTAACCTGCTTTTACAGTTGAAAGTACTTCTTCTGTAACCTTCTCGGTGCGAATTCGTTTTATTTCTTTTATAAATTCCACTACGGCACTATCGGTAACTGCGTTTCTTACTGCAGATTTAGCGAAAAATTTGGAAGTGTATTTTCCCGCACCTATGCTGGATCTAGCGCCATAAGTCCAAGCGTGTTCTTCGCGTAAATTCATATTCAAATAACTGTTGAAATCTCCTCCCAGAATTTGATTGGCAATTACTACGGGGAAAAAATCAGGATCTCCCATTTTTAAATTTACGGTGTTCACTAATGTAATTTCAGACTGAACGGCATTAGGTACGTCTACTAAGTTGATTTGTAGATTTGATACATTTACAGGAATGTTATACGTTGTTTTTGGTGTGTGTTTTTTCTCCCAAGCGCCAAATAATTTTTCTACAACTACTTTTACATTTTCGTATTTAACGTCGCCAACAATCACTAAGTATGCATTTTCTGGAACGAAGTAGGTTTTGTAATTTGTCTCTACATCAGCAAGAGTTATGTTGTTTAAGGTTTCTTCAGTCATAAATTCACCGGAAGGATGGTTCTTTCCAAAAGCTAAAACATCTACAACGCGACTGGCAATTGCGGGAACGCTTTTTTCTTCAGCTTTCATTCCTTCAATTAATTTGGCTTTTTCTTTGTCAAAATCCTCTTGTGTAAAATTTGGATGTAAGACGCCTTCTGCCATTAGTTCCAAAATTCTTCCGCTGTATTTGGAAAGTGAATTTGCGGTAGCTCCGTGAGAACTGAAATTGATGTCTACTCCCCAAAAGTCAATTTCTTCATTGAAAGCGGTTTTTGGCGTTATTTTACTGCCGTTACCAATCAGGTTGCCGGTTAATTCATCGACTCCTTTTTTGTTGCCTTCGGCAAAAGGGGCATTGTCTAAAGTTAGATTGAAGGATACTTTTGGTAATTTATGATTTTCTACAACCAATACTTTCATGCCATTGTTCAAAACAAAGGTTTGTGGTTTTTTGATATTGATTATAGGTGATTTTCCGGGTTTGGGTTGCGTGCGATCTTTTGCTTGCATAATTCCTGTTAATGATGAAAAGGATGAATACTGTACTTGTTTTCTTTATGATATCGGTTTCTTTAATTTAGAGGTTTTGCCGGTATATAATCTAAAAGTAAGCGTTGATTTGGATTTAAGTATTTGTTGGCAACCGCTCTTATTTCCTCTCGTGTGATAGAATGGTACAGTTCGATTTCTGTATTGATTAGGTTGATATCTTTGTATAATAGATAATAAGATGCTAGATTATTAGCTATTCCTTCTATAGTTGCATTTGTATTTACGAAAGTGTTGTCAAATTTGTTTTGCAGCTTTTCATAATCTTTTTCAGAAATCAAATCGGTTTGAATTTTTAGAATCTCTTCGTCAATTTCTTTGAGTATGTTTGTGGTTGTGAAGTTAGCCATAGGTAGTCCGTATATTATGTACATGCCATAATCTTCTTGACTGAAACCAACAGCTCCAATTTGTAGCGCCATTTTTTTATCGTCTACCACTTTTTTGTATAATTTGGAGCTTTTGCCGTCACTTAGATAAGATGAAATTAAGTCCAATACTCTGGCGTCTCTGCTTTTCATTGATGGAGTACGGTAACTTGCTACCAACATCGGGATTTGAATGTTTGGGTCTTCGTAAGTGGCTTTAATGGTTCGTGTTATCGGTTCTTCTAAGAAGGTTTTTTTAGGAACAACTTCTCCTTTCGGAATTGGACCAAAATATTTTTGAATCCATTCTTTGGTTTGTTTTTTTTCAAAATCTCCTGCCACTACCAAAACGGCATTATTAGGTAAATAAAATTTTTTGTTGAATGCTTGAAATTCTTCTAGTGTTGCAGCGTCTATATGTTCCATGGATCCGATGGTTGTCCAACGATAGGGATGGTTTTTGAACATATTTTCTTTTACCGCTGCCAGTATGTTTCCGTATGGTCTGTTGTCGTAGCTGGTTCTTTTTTCTTCTTTTACGACTTCGTTTTGGGTATCAACCCCAATTTTGTTGATTATCGGGTGCATTAACCTTTCGGATTCCATCCAAAGTCCCAGTTCTAAATTGTTTGACGGGAATATTTCATAATAATAGGTTCTGTCATCGGTAGTGTTGGCGTTATTTGTTCCTCCATTTGAAGTTACAATTTTAAACCATTCACCTCTCTTGATATTTTTGGTTCCCTCAAATAATAAATGTTCGAAAAAGTGAGCGAAACCAGTTCGGTCTGAATTTTCGTCTTTGGCGCCTACGTGGTACATGACAGAAGTAATTACAACAGGAGCTGAATCATCATGATGTAAAATAACATGTAGGCCGTTATCTAAATCGTATTCTTCGAAAACTACTTTTTGAGCTGAAGCAACTCCTCCTAACGTTAATACGGCACTTGACATCATTATTTATTTTTAATGGTAATTGTTTTGTTATTTTGTTAAAGCAAAAATACCCTTTTTTATCCTGTGGAAAGTAAGTAAATTCATCATTGGGAATATATTAACGATATTTTATTTTGTAAGGATAACTGTTTCAAAAATAGGGTAGGATAATTGTAGAAAATACTATGAAATATTTTTTCAGTAAAGGATTGCAGGGTAAATATTTAATTGTATATTTGCAACCTTAAAAATTATTAAAACAATTCAGTATGTATGCAATCGTAGAGATAGCAGGGCAACAGTTTAAAGTAAGCAAAGACCTAAAGGTTTACGTTCACCGTTTGGCAAATGAAGAAGGATCAAAAGTTTCTTTTGATAAAGTTTATTTGGTAGACGATAACGGTTCAATCACAATAGGCGCCCCAGCTATAGAAGGTGCTTCAGTAGAAGCTAAAGTGTTACAACACTTAAAAGGAGATAAAGTTATCGTTTTCAAAAAGAAAAGAAGAAAAGGATACAAAAAAAGAAATGGTCACAGACAATATCTTTCTCAAATTGTAATTGAAGGTATTACTGTTGGAGGAGCTCCTAAAAAAGCAGCTTCTAAAAAAGTAGCAGTTGAAGCAACTACAGAAGAAGCGCCAGCTCCTAAAGTAAAAAAAGCTCCTAAAGCTAAAAAAGAAGATACACAAGAATAATAACAAAATAAACTAATACGTCATGGCTCACAAGAAAGGTGTCGGTAGTTCCAAGAATGGTAGAGAATCAGAATCAAAACGTTTAGGTGTTAAGATTTTTGGTGGACAAGCTGCTATTGCAGGGAACATCATCGTAAGACAAAGAGGTTCAAAACATAATCCAGGTGAAAACGTTTACATCAGTAAAGATCACACTTTACATGCTAAAGTTGATGGAGTTGTTAAGTTCCAAAAGAAAAGAGATAACAAATCATACGTTTCTATCCTTCCATTCGAAGCATAATCTGTACGACTTATATTATTACAAAACCCGTTTCGCTAGAAGCGGGTTTTTTGTTTATCATACAAATCACACAGTGTACTTACCTAACCGAAAATCAAGTTAAGCTTTATATTTATTTAACTTAAAAGCATAAAAAAACCGCAGCTTTATTTTGGCTGCAGTTTTATAATTAACCTTGGCGTTATATACAGATTCCACATCTGCTTTACTTAGGCGTTATTAAAATTTTAATTCTTTTGCCTTCTCAGGATCCTCTTTGTGTTTTTTTAAATCAAAAGTAGTTTGAAAAACTTTATCCCAAAAAGTATTACTCACACCA
>NZ_DASTTN010000455.1:0-6944 GCF_035760125.1 Flavobacterium sp. | reverse complement strand
ATAGGCTCTTGAACCGTTTTATACCCTATAAAACTGATAGTCAAACTTCCATCTTTAGGGGCTTTAATTTGGAACTTACCATCGAAGTCTGTCGCTACTGATGTTGTTGTTCCATTTAAAACAATGGTTGCCCCTGGAATTGGCAAGCCCTTTTCATCAATCACTTTTCCGTTAATGGATGCTTCCTGTGCATGGCCATAAACTGAGAATAAGATTAACGAAATACAAAAAATAAATGTTTTTAATAATTTCATTTTTCTGATTATTTTGGTTAATTAATTAGTTATTTAATGCAATAGTAAGGACAAAATTTTTACATTGATAATTAAAAACTACTACAAAAACACATCAAAAACGTTGTAGTTACATAACAAAAACACATCAAAACTTTTATAAATTATTGTTTTACAATCTTTTATATATAAAAAATTGTTAGTTAAAGAAATATTAATTTAAAAAAACCACTACAATTGTGATAAATTAAATACTTTAGCTTAAAATCTATTAAAAACCATTCAAATTCAGTCTTTAAAGACTCTTGACCGTTAATTAAAAACACATCAAAATCAATTATACAAACCAATAAAACTATAAACTTAAATTCAATCAATGGCACACAATAAATACCAATACATCAAATTAACTGGCTTTTTTTTACTGCTTATTTTAACCAACCTGCCTTATACATCTTTGGGACAAGTAAAAAAAATTGGATTGCCACATATCAAGAATTTCAGCAGAACAGAATACAAAGGAGGAACCCAAAATTGGAATATCGAACAAGACAAGAATGGCAATCTATATTTTGCAAATAATAATGGTCTCTTGCAATTTGACGGTTCCGCATGGACAAAATACCCTATGCCAAATGTTACATTTGTTAGATGTCTTAAAATTGATGCTTCAGGCAGAATTTTCGTTGGAGGTTATAATGAATTTGGCTATTTCAAACCTAATTCAAAAGGGAAGCTAGAATACTTTTCTGTTTCCAAACTCATAAAGAGGGATAATCCCAAAATAATTGATAATATTTGGAAAATTCATTTTTACAAAGGCGCTGTATTTTTTCAGTCTTTCAAAACCACATATATCTTTAAGAATAATAAAGTAAAAATACTAGAAGCCCCGAACAAATTCCAATTTTCATTTCAAGTTAACGATCATCTTTATTTTCAAGATCTTTCAATGGGCCTAATGAAGTATAGCAATGGACAACTTATTCCTTTAAAAGGCACAACCTTTTTGAATGACACAGAAATCTGGGGAATGTTTGCGATGCCAAATAATAAAATATTAATTGCGACTTTGGACAAAGGACTTTATTTGTATAATAATGAAAGCATGGTTCCATGGGAAACCGAAGCCAACCAATTTGTTAAAAAAAATAGTTGCTTAGGAGGGTCGATCATTCAAAATAACTACATAGTTCTTAATTCTATTTTGAACGGTATTATTATCTGCGACAGCAATGGCAGAATAGTTCAACAAATCAACCATAAAAAAGGAATCCAAAACAACACAGTACTTACTTCGTTTGTTGATAGTAAAAGTAATCTTTGGCTAGGTCTTGACAATGGAATCACTTTTATTAATGAAAATTCTCCCTTTACCTATTTTGGTTCTAGTTTTGATTTAAGTACGGTTTATGCCTCGGTTGTCTATAAAGGGAATTTATATGTAGCCACAAATCAAGGTTTATTTTACCATTCCTGGGATCACACCTTTAAAGAAGATACTTTTAAACTTGTGGAAGGAACAACTGGACAGGCATGGAACATTCAAGTTATAGATGGAGAGTTGTTGTGCGCACATAACAGGGGTGCGTTATTAATTGAGGGTAGCAAATCTTTTAAAACTTTAGACAATGTAGGATATTGGATATTCAAGCAAATACCGAATCATCCGAATTATTTAATTGGTTCCAACTACAATGGTTTTTCAATATTTGAAAAAAAAACAAATGGTTGGCAGTTTAGAAATAAAGTTGGAGGGCTTATTAAATCTATTGGCGAATTTGAACTGGACGATAAATCCATTTGGATAAAAAAAGACAATTTAATTCAACAACTGACATTAACCAAAGATTTAAAACAATTTAAGACCATTAAAACATATCAAAACCTAACAAATAAAGCCACAGGAATTGGAAGCATTCAACAGTTAAGAAACAAAATTTATTTTCAAACCAATAATCAGTTTTTCAAATTTTCCTATGAACAAGAATTATTTTTTGAAGATAAAATGATAACCCGCTTGTTTAAAAACATACCAAAAGTCAGTACTATAAGGGAAGATAGTCAAGGAAATATTTGGTATGTCTACAATGAATCCTTAGGGGTGTTAATGAAAAACAAAGACGATAGTTACAAAAATAGCGCTGCCCCATTCTCTAACTTGACAGGTAATCTAGTCTACAACTATTTGTCTATAAATGCGATTAATTCCGAAAACATTTTAATTGGACTTACTGACGGCCTTGCCCATTACGATTCCAAACTCCTGAATAATTTTGCAACCAAACCAAAAGCTTTTGTAAGAACATTTACGTTCCCAGGAAATACTTATATACTAGGAAATGGACAAAAAGCAATCGAACAATATGAAATACCATACTCGTCAAATCAAGTAAAATTCACATTTTCTTCTCCCATTTATGAAAATCTTGAAAATGTAGAATTTTCTTATCAATTAGTTGGCTTTGATGAAAATTGGAGTCCTTGGTCAAACAGTTGGACAAAGGAATACACCAATCTAAAAGAAGGTAATTACACAATGAAAGTAAAAGTAAGAAACAGTTATGGAATTCAATCTGATGAAACCTCAATTGCTTTCAGAGTATATCCTCCATGGTACAGACATTCATTAGCTTATTTATTTTACTTACTAATGGCTGCCGGCTGTGTATATTACGTTCGCTTTAGAATCAGAATAAAAATAAGAAAAAACAAACATTTTGAAACACTGGAGCAACGAAGATTATATTTAGAAAAAGAAACTAAAATCAAACAAGAGCAATATGAGTTGGAAAAAGAAATTGAAAAATTAGAAAATGAAAAATTGCAAATAAAAATCCTGACCAAAGACAAGGAATTAGTAAACAACACCTTACAAGTTGTTAAGAAAAACAAAATATTAAACGGAATTATTCATAAATTAAAAGACATCAACACAAATTCGTTTGATGAAACAACTAAAGCTCAATTCACTAAATTAAACAGAAGTATTACCAAAGAAGTCAATACTGACAAAAGCTGGAAGGATCTTGAAAAACATCTCAAAAATGTGCATTTTGATTTTCTTAAAAAATTAAAAGAAAAACATCCTACAATTTCACCACGAGAAATGGATTTGGCCACTTATTTATTAATGAATATGTCTACCAAAGAAATTGCAGAATTCATGAATATATCAACAGGAGGTGTAGAATTAGCCAGATATAGACTTAGGAAAAAACTAGAGTTAAACCAAAAAGAAAATTTAATTGGCTACTTAATGAGTATCAAATAAAAAAAAGCTCCTTCAATTACTGAAGGAGCTTTTTAAATATTAAAAAAATTATTTTATAAACTCTAAGGTTCGTTCCAAAGCCATTCCTCTAGAACCTTTAATTAGTATCATATTATTTTCAAACTTTATGTTTTTAATGGAATCCGAAAAAGCATCAAAGTTTTCAAAGAAAAAGAAGTTTGATTTATTTGTTTTATTCTGATAAAAATCTTTACCAATAAAATAACAAACAATATCATTTTGATTCATTAATAAATCAACAACGCCTTTATGTTCTAATAAACTCTCATCACCTAATTCAAACATATCACCTAGAAAAACAATTTTATTTTCTTTGCCCAAAAGGATGAAATTCTCAATAGCTACTTTCATACTACTAGGATTTGCATTATAAGCATCCAAAATAATTTCATTTGTTCCTTTAGACATTAATTGCGACCTATTATTTTCGGGAACATAACTTTCAAGCGCTTGTTTAATATCATTTTCCTCAACACCAAAATAATTTCCTATGGCAATTGCCGCATTAATGTTATTTGCATTATACAAGCCAATTAAATGAGTTGAAATAGTATTTTGGGAATAAGTCACAGAAACAAAAGGATTAGCCTCTACACTAGTTACATTCACGTTAGCAACGTCTTTATTCATCCCAAAAGAATACGACTGTAGAGCTTTAGTTTTTTCAACCTGGATAGGGTCTTCAAGATTAACAAATGCTAATTTGTCATTATTTGAAAGATAATGATACATTTCACTTTTACCTTTAATGACACCTTCAACGCCACCAAAGCCTTCAAGATGTGCTTTTCCAAAATTGGTGATGTACCCGTAATCAGGTTGTGCAATATCACATAAAAATTCTATCTCTTTTTGGTGATTAGCCCCCATTTCAACAATTCCCATTTCAGTTTGGTCATTAAAGGACAATAACGTCAAGGGCACTCCAATATGATTATTTAAATTCCCAATAGTCGCTTTCGTTTTGAACTTTTTTGAAAGCACAACATTAATCAACTCCTTAGTTGTTGTTTTTCCATTACTCCCAGTAAGGGCAATTATAGGTAATTTTAAATAATTTCTATGAAATTTAGCTAATTCCTGCAAAGCAATTAAACTATTTTCAACCAAAATGGTTCTTTCGTCAATGTAATAATTTTTATTATCTATTATTACATAGGACGCCCCTTTATCAAGCGCTTCGTTGGCAAAAGTATTGGCATCAAAATTATCCCCTTTTATTGCTACAAAAAATGAATTAGACCCAATTTTCCGTGTGTCAATTGAAACAGAATCGCATTTCAAAAACAAACTATGAATGTATTTAATATCCATATAAATATAGTTTAAAAAATAAAAGCCCTAATGAAAGGGCTTTTATTGTATTGTATATAAAAAAATTAATTTCTAGGTGATCTTTTTGTATTTGATTTAGAACCTACTCTAGACATAGCACATCTGAATCCGATATAATCTGTTGCCATATCTTGAGGGAAGAATCTTCTTTGCGCAGGATCCAACCAATAAGCTCTGTCTCTCCAAGATCCTCCTTTGTAAACACGAACTGCATCATTTATCAAAGTAGTTCTTTTACTAGACTTGTCATACTTTCTTTCCATGTTTCCTAAACTGTCAATTTTCACATTGTGTTTAGGAGCGTTATACATGATTTCTTTCTCTGAAGTTTTTCCTTTATCAGCATCAGCACCACCAAACTTATAATATTTACTAGATTGTTTATCACCATCTCTGTAATTAATATTGTCGCTTGTACTGAAATTTTGTCTCAAATAAGTTTCATTATCATCAACAGGAACTTGAGCAATTTCACCAGCCAAGTATCTAGGCACTAATTTACCATTACTTAATGTATCAAAAACAACATTTTTATTAGTGATTACTTCAATTTTTCCGTCTTTACCTATTTTATTTTTAGTGTAAACGTTACCTCTGAAATAGTTAAAATCATTTGTCTCAACATCAACGATTGGTCTGTAAACATCGGCAACCCATTCAGATACGTTACCTGCCATATCATATAGTCCAAAATCATTTGCAGGATAGCTTTTTACAGCATTTGTAATATCAGCTCCGTCATCAGACCAACCTGCGATTCCACCGTAATCACCATTACCTTGTTTAAAGTTAGCTAATTGGAAACCTTTGTTTGACCTTTTTCCAGAACGAGTGTAAGTACCAGACCAAGGATATTTCTTTTGTCCTTTGTAGATATTGTATTCTCTTTGACCTACATCAGCTGCTGCTGCATATTCCCACTCCGATTCGGTTGGTAATCTGTATTCAGGTAATAAAATTCCTGATGATCTTTGAGCATATACATTTTTCTCTTCAACCACATTACCATTTTTATCTGGTTTTGGTCCTTTTTTAGATGCTCCTTTTCCTTTCAAAAGAATTTCTTCGTTTCCTCCGTAAGTCATTGTAGGCGCAGCTAAATAAGTTTCAGAGTTAAAATTACTTTCAGCAGAAACATCTAATGTCTTAGCATCTTTCTTTAAATATCCATTTTTTTCTAAAACAGCTTCGTTTACACGATCAGTTCTCCACTTACTAAATTCAACCGCTTGAACCCAATTTACTCCTACAACAGGATAATTAGCATAAGCTGGATGTCTTAAATAGTTATTGGTCATTGTCTCGTTATAACCCAATCTATTTCTCCAAACAAGAGTATCTGGCGAAGCGCCTTCATAAATATTTTTATAATTTTCTTCTGTTGGAGGATAAACTTTTTTCAACCATTCAAGGTATTCAAGATACATTAAGTTGGTAACTTCAGTTTCGTCCATATAGAAAGACATAACATGTTGTTGATTTGGAACATTATTCCAATCATGCATTACATCATCTTGAACTAATCCTCTTGTAAAAGTTCCTCCTTCTACAAATACCAATCCAGGTCCAGTTTCCTGAGTCTTATGGGCAGATCCTTTTGTAAAACCGCCTTTAGAGCTGCTTACATTCCAACCTGTACCTCTCGAGGCACTGTCAGATTTAGATTTTTTGCTACAACTAGCTAGCCCTAATATTAATGCCAGGGATAGCATCATCTTTAAGGGAATAGTTTTATTTACTTTCATAGTTTCTAGTAGGTGATTATTAAAATTTAGGTTGCGCAATGTAATAATTAAACATTAAATCACAAAACCCTTTTCAACTTTATTTTTTATTAAAATTTTAACACATGTAATAAAACGCAAAAATATATTTTTTATTACACAAAACAACGAAAATGACATTTAATATTTTTTTTTTACTTTTAACAATTATTTACAATATCCTACGTCATCAATTCTAATGAGAAACCTCTTATTTTGTTTTATCCTTTTACTCCCAATCATAACTTTTGCTCAAATAAAAGGAGATATAAATATTGATTGGATAGAAAAAAATACTACAACACCAAATACTAAGCT
>NZ_DASTTN010000454.1:0-8150 GCF_035760125.1 Flavobacterium sp. | reverse complement strand
GATGCTTCGCATACTTTTGGAAACTATCAATTCATCCAGAAACAATACCATTCTAGGATTAGGTGACCACCAAATAATAGGTTCCCCTTCATTAAACCAAGGAAAAATTCCACTTCTGTATGCTAGCTGTAACCGCTCTGGAGACAAGTCACCCCCAAAGGCAAGAATTCCATCACTATCGGCGTGAGAAACTGGCGGAAAGAATAAAGCTTTAGATAAATAATACATTTTCTATTTCAAAAATCAATTTCAAATTCAATAGCGATGCAATTTCAAATTCCAATAAATGAGAAATTCCAAATTCCAATTAAAATGCGTAATTGGAATTTGGAATTTAGAAAATTGCTTTTATTTTTTTTTAGAATGGCAAATCGTCTGCTTCTTCTTCATTTAAATTAGTTGCTGGTGCAAAAGTTGCAGCAGCTGGCATTGGAGGTGCTTGTTGAGTTGGTGCATCAGCAACCAATCTTTCAATTCTCCAACCTTGAATACTGTTAAAATATCTTGTTTCACCTTGTGGGTTAATCCATTCTCTTCCTCTCAAATTGATAGAAACTTTTACAGCTTCACCAATATTATAATTATTTAGCAAATCACATTTGTCTTGAGTAAATTCAATCAAAATATGTTGCGGATATTGCTCATCTGTAGTAACAACCAGTTCTCTTTTTTTGAATGCCGCACTTACTTGTTGCTCTGGATTAACAACTTTAATTTTTCCTAATACTTCCATCTTCTTTTTGTTTATTATTGTTACTTTGATTTTATTTTTTTGGCTAAAAGCACTTTCCAAGCCGAAACTACATCATTGTCCAAAAGATATCTTTTGGCTTCTAAATGCTGTTTTTCAAGGTCATCCGAGCTCAAAACAGCCTTTACTGCAAAATTTTGATTTACAAATATACTAACTTCCTCTTTAGTAGGCAAGGCTTCAATGTTCCCTAACATTCCTAAATCGTTTCCATCAAAAACAATGCTATTTTTAACAAAATCAGGTATGGCATCTACCCCAACACCCAGAGTTGTAAGAGGTTTTGGTACTTCAAACAGTCCTTGATTCGATCTGGAATACCAATTAGCTCCCAATCTGGAAACCAAATCAATTTTGTGTTGATCGATAGCTCCATTTTCATTTAAAATAGCTTCATTGATATGAATACGAACCACTTCACAAAGGATTAAATTTCCGGCACCACCTTCTGTCCCCAAAGGAATTATCTGGGTCACTTTACACTCAAACTGAACAGGCGACTCTTTAACCCTGTAAGGTTTTACTATATCTGAAGGAACTGGTGTTAATCCTGATTTTAAAAACTCGTCAACACCTTCGGCATATTCTGTACTGGACAATGAAGTTTGCTGCACCATATCGAAATTCACCACATTGATAACGACTTCACCAGTGGCTTCGGCATTGATTAATGTGTGTTTAACTGTATTGTCCCTTACTCGTCTTGCAGGTGAAAAAATAAGTATGGGTGGATTGGCACTGAATACATTAAAAAAGCTAAAAGGCGACAAATTCGGAATACCATTTTTTCCAATAGTACTAGCAAAAGCAATAGGTCGAGGTCCAACAGAACTTTGTAAATAGCCTTGTAGTTTTACGGTGTCAATGCTTTTTGGATCAATGCTAATCATAAAATTTTTATTTGGACAAAAATAACAAAATAGCAGTTAGATTATCGATAATTGAACAATTATATTATGAAAACAAATGTCCTAGCCCTGATGGAAGTGGCATCTCCCGATTTAGAAAAACAAGGCTTTTTGCCGTAGTTTTTGTTAAGCGGGAATACAACGGACAGCAGGAATAAGCTCCAAAAACAATTATAATTAGCCTGTTAGAAACAATGATTTTTTTATACCAACACAATCCAACGGCTATTATTTCGTTATATTTATACCACAAATTTACTTTTATGAATTTTTCTGAAAACAGCAACCCCATCCGTTGGATCATTATTTTTATTTCCTTTTTGATAATTGCCATTATTCTTTGGAATACCTATACTTTTTTTCAAATATTCAAAAATGAGGAGCGAATAAAAATGAATCTTTGGGCTACAGCCGAGAAAACATTAATCAATGCCCAAGAAAATACCGAAGTGGATTTACCGCTACAGATTTTCAACAATAACACCACCATTCCACTGATCTTGACTGAAAATGACAGCATTATAAACTCCGTAAATATTGACGAGGAAATCATAAAAAACAAAGCCAAGGCTGCTGAATATTTAAACGAATTAAAAAGCGAAAATGAACCTATAAAAATCATTTATGCGCCTGGAAAATCACAGGAATTATATTATGGTGATTCTTCCTTGATAGACAAACTGAAATATTACCCAATTGCTTTGTCATTAATCATCGTTTTGTGCGGCATTCTTATTTACAATTTTTACCTCGGGCATAAAATATCCACCCAAAACAAATTGTGGGCAGGAATGGCCAAAGAAACGGCTCACCAAATAGGAACACCCCTTTCATCACTAATTGGTTGGCTAGAAATTCTAAAAATGGAAAATATTGACGAATCCATAACTCTTGAAATCGAAAAAGACATTGAACGTTTACAGACTATTACCGACCGTTTTTCTAAAATTGGTTCTGAACCCAAATTAGAATTAAAAGATGCAGTCGAAGAAACTAAACAATCCTATAATTATTTAATTTCCCGTTTTTCTGACCAAATTGAATTTTCATTCAAAGGACCTTCTAAACCCATAAATATTTTACTGAACCCTACCTTACACAGTTGGACGATAGAAAATTTAGTCAAAAATGCTATTGATGCAATGAAAGGGAGAGGAAAATTGTCAATGGAAATGGAAGAAGATAATCATCACGTGAAAATAAACGTAACCGATACTGGTAGTGGCATTCCAAAAAAAGAGTTTCACCGTATTTTTGAAACCGGTTTTACCACCAAAAAAAGAGGATGGGGACTTGGGCTTTCCTTAACCAAAAGAATTGTTGAGGAATACCACAAGGGCACCATCAAAGTACTACATTCCGAGATGGGAAAAGGAACTACAATGCAAATTATCTTGAGGAAAACATAGATTTTTATCTAACTGGAATTCCGAAAAAAGTCGTCGTGGTAAACATTGATTTTCTACCCGATTTACTTTTGCTCAAATAATCATTCACAAATTTCTCTTGCACTTCGATTTGCTTAAGAATATCAATTATAGAATTCTTTAATGATTTTACATTAGCGGTATTGCTGTCGTTATAAGCACCGATCTTATAAATACGATTTTGGCAATCCATCATTTTCTGTTTTGGAGATTCAATCATTGCCTTAATAGCATCATCCGGTAAGACTGGTTTGAATCTATTATTTCGATAGTAAATAAAATCATTAAACATTGTGATTGCTTGATTATAATCATCACTGATTGCCTGCATTTTATCCATCGCTTCATTGTTCTGGATAGCATCTACCTCGCTCTTTTTTGAAAGAACAAACTCTTGAATCAATTTGTTTTTAACTCCATTTTTCTCCATTCGAATTAAAGAAGTTTTTGCTTTATCCAAATCCGACATACCATCATATACCCCGATTTGAGCAACGAAGTCAAAATTGGTTTTGGCTTTATTCAACTGTGTTTTACCTTCAATAAATTCTTGATTTGTAATTGTCTGATTTAAAAATTGCCATAAATAATCAAAAGGCATGTGTGATGCGATAAATTGACTTGGAGCAACCTTGTAATTGAGGTTATTTATTTTTTTAAAAAACTTCTTTTTATCAACATAACCAGATCCCCAAGTGGGGTCAAAAAGCCACCAAACATTATCAATTCTAGCGGAACACCATGCATGCGCAAGTATATCTACTTTTCCGTTTTGCTTGGTATATCCGAAAACAAGATACGATTTGATACCTACTTTTTTGGCAATATCATTAAAAACCTCTGCATAATGAATACAAACTCCTTTTTTAGTCAGTACTGCATTTTTTATTTTATCCTGTGAAATTTCTTTGTAATCAATTGATTCTATATTTTCAATATCGTAGCTGATATTTGAGGCCGTCCAATAAAAAGCGGCTCTTATTTTATCATTTTCAGATTTGAAATTAGCATTGATATATTCTGCAATTCCAACGGTTGTGGTACTTAAATTATTAGGAATCTTGTCCATTTTAGCATCAACCAAAGTATAAACTCCTTTGGTTTGGCCAAAACTGACAACCGTAAACATCAAAAATAAAAACATGTACTTCATTTCAATTCCTTTTTTAGGCATAAAAAAACACGAACCTTTGAAAAGATTCGTGTTCTTACCTATATATTTTTACAAATTTGCTTGAATACTTTTTGCCAAAGATTCAAACTCATCCTTTGTTAAACTTACTTTGTGTCTGAATGTCATTTCTCCCATTTCATTCAAAGGAATTAAGTGAACATGAGCATGAGGCACTTCAAGTCCCACAACAGCCACACCTATTCTTTTACACGGAACCGTTTTTTCCAAGGCAATGGCCACTTTTTTTGAGAACGCCATCAAACCAAGATACAAATCATCTTCAATATCAAAAAACTTGTCTATTTCTTTTTTAGGAATACAAAGTGTATGCCCTTTTGCATTTGGATTTACATCTAGAAAAGCCAAGAAATTTTCATCTTCTGCTACTTTGTAACAAGGTATTTCTCCGTCGATTATTTTTTTGAAAATAGTACTCATTATCGATTGGTTTATTTGTTGAATTGATTAAACATATAAACGATTCAAAAGTTAAAAAATTACTCTCTTGAAATTTCAAGAATTTCAAATTTCAAAACACCGTTAGGGACAGTAATTTCGGCGACTTCCCCTACTTTTTTACCCAACAAACCTTTTCCTATAGGAGAAGTAACCGATATTTTCCCAGTCTTCAAATCGGCTTCACTTTCGGCTACCAATGTGTATTTCATTTCCATTCCATTGGTTTGGTTTTTTATTTTCACATTAGACAAAACCAATACTTTAGACAAATCCAGATTAGACTCATCAATCAATCTTGCATTAGCATGCACCTCTTCTAGCTTAGCAATTCTCATTTCAAGCATTCCCTGCGCTTCTTTGGCCGCATCATACTCTGCATTTTCGGACAAATCTCCTTTATCTCTTGCTTCAGCTATATCTTGAGATGCCTTTGGGCGCATCACGCTTTTTAAATAATCTAATTCTTCTCTTAATTTTTTTAACCCTTCCGCTGTGTAATAAGATATTGCGCTCATAATTTCCTCATTTATATAAAATAGAAAAAATCCCATCAGGACGGGATTTCTTTCCACAAAGATACTATATTTTTATTTTTAGTTTACAATTATATGTTAATCATAACAATTTCAAAGTTAAATAAATTAAATTTGTTTAACTAATACTTTACATTTAATTTTTTATATGAAAAATTACATTCTTTTAATTATTACATCGCTATTTTTTCTAGGCTGCAGCAACAATGAAAACTCCAACAAAAATCCTTATTTGCCCAATTACAGCTTTTCTGTTGATCTCAACTTGAACTTACCTACCTATTCTACACTAAAATATCCTAGCAACGCCATCTATTATTCTGGTGTTGGGGTTAGTGGAATTATCGTTTTCAACACAGGCAGTGGTTACAACGCTTTTGATGCTGCCTGCCCTAATCAGGAAGTTAGCAGTTGTGCTGCCATGACCATCAAGGGAGTGAATGCGCTTTGTTCTTGCGACAAAAAAGAATACAGTTTATTCACGGGCCAGGGAGGCATGCCTTATCCCTTAAAACAATACCGAGTACAGGTAATAAACGAAAACCTTATTCGCATTTACAACTAAATCCACTTGTGCGTGCCACCATAAAGAAAAGGGAGCTACTCATCGTACTGGTGAGTTGCTCCCTTTCCTTTATGCTGTCAGGCTATCCGCGCTACTTCGGTAGCTTGCTTCTATCCTTCACGCGTAACCAGGATATTATTCCCTAAAACTTCAAACTTAGTCCTACCAAGAAATTAATTCCCGCTTGAGGATAATATCCAGCTCCTTCAATTGTTGTAATTGCTGGCGGATTACTGTAATCATCATCATAAGTATAGAAATACCCATTGCTGACATATTTCAAATCAAAAATATTGTTGACCAATGCTGAAATCAAAATCGATTTAAAAATAGTTTTTGGTCTAAACTCATACGACACATTCAGGTCATTGACAAAATAGCTATCCAATTTGGATCCTTCCGAATCGATGTTGGCCATATACTGTTCCCCAACAAACTTGGAATACAAGGATATTTGAAAATCTTTAATAGGTGTAAATCCTAAACGATTTCCAGCTACTACATCTGGCGAATAGGCAATATTAGTATTTCCTAGATTTTGTAAAACACCATCTCTTGTAAAGTAGAAATCTCTGTTTTTGTTTTGACTCAAAGTCACATTCGGTTGCAATACCCATTTTTCCGAAAGCTGAAAAGTAGCATCCAATTCCAACCCAAGTCTGTAACTATCTCCACTATTAGCTCTTATTGGTGCCCCTACATCATTTAGTTCTCCCGTCAAAACCAATTGGTCTTTATAACCCATATAATAAGTATTGGCGTTCAGTTTAATTTTATCTGAAATATAACGCCATCCCAATTCAAAATCATTTAGCTTTTCTGGTTTTGGACTTCCATTTTCATAATCCGTTCTGTTTGGTTCTCTATTAGCTCTCGCATACGAAAAATACAAACTGTTGATTTCATTCAATTCATAAGTAACACCCGCTTTTGGATTAAAGAAGTTAAAGTTATCGTCCACCAAACCTGTTTCTGGCGAATTCGCCTTATAGGTTACGTTACGCAATTGCAAATCCCCAAACAGACTCCATTTATCAGCTACCTTATAATTTGCTTTTGCAAAAACATTGCCATCCGTTTTTGTCGAAAAATCATCATAATAATGATCTCCCAACTCAGTTTGTGAAGCATATCTTGCCCAGATAACTTTCCCAAAATGATCTCCCTCATACTTATTCCATCCACCTCCTAAAATAACATCCCAATTGTCTTTTTTATAATTGGCAGAGAAAGTGGTTCCGTAAAAATCATTATCCAACCATTTTTGGCGCACAAGATCGGTCGTGTTTACTGTAGGCGCTGCTACAATTGGCGCTAAACCATAATCAGCAAAATCTTGGTCTTCTTGATATTCTTCATAATATCCTTTTCCCTTGGTATAATGAAATGCTAAGTTCGTGCTCCAATTTTCAGAAATTCTTTCATTCCAATGCAATTGATAATGGTCTTGTTGGTAATTATCGGTTTGATTGTCATAAAAACGAATATTACCAAATTCATCTGTAAACATTCCGGCTGCATTGAAAGTTCTATCACTTTCCAAAGTTGCCGCATCCACACCAAACCAAGATTGATACGTTTTTTCGGTTCCTCCAAAAGCCAGTGCTTTGATCAAAGTTGTTTTCCCTACATAAGTTCCTTGCAAGAAATACGATTTCAAATCAGAACTAGCTCGGTCAACATATCCATCTGATTTCAAAACCGACAAACGACCAGCAATTTCAAAATGGTCGTTCATCAAACCAGTGCTGAATTTTACAGTGTTTTTAAACGTATTAAAACTTCCATAAGAACTGGATATTTCACCCGAAGCCTTATCCGAATACGAATCAGTCAACATATTCAAACTCGCCCCAAAAGCTGCAGCTCCATTTGTAGAAGTCCCTACTCCACGTTGCAATTGCAAACTCTGAACCGACGATGCAAAATCAGGCATATTTACCCAATAGGTTCCCTGACTTTCGGAATCATTATATGGAATTCCGTTGATAGTTACATTCACACGGGTAGCATCACTCCCACGTACACGAATACCCGTATAACCCACACCATTTCCTGCATCCGAAGTAGTCACCACAGAAGGCAGGTAATTCATCAAAATGGGAATATCTTGACCTAAATTTCGTGTTTTAATGTCTTTTTTGTCCAAATCACTGAATGTAACTGGTGTTTTCGCAGTAACTCGTACAGCTGAAACCAATACTTCATCAAGCTGATTGACCTTTGTAGTATCTTTTACCTGAGAAAAAGAAATAATAGAAAATAGAGAAAAGAAAACAGAAAATAGAAACCGTTTTGAAAATTGAGTCGTTTCCGAATTGGCTACTTTAAGC